>JAKLLO010000163.1 GCA_023150095.1 Zoogloea sp.
ATGGTCGGCCCGTCGGTGGCCTTCCCCTGGACCACCTACGTGCTGGCCGACGTGCCCGACTACGACACCGTCACCGCCGCCTGCAACCTGTTCCGCGTCACCCCGGTGGGCGACGGCACCTACAAGCTGTGGAAGTACATGCGCGTCGAGGCCCGCATCGGCCGCGAGCTGGTCATTCCCGACTAAGTCCCGACTGAGCCCCGACTGATCCGCCCGGAAACCGCCATGCCCGCCTCCGCCCAACCCCGCCGCCAGCTCGAAGCCCGGCTCGCCCGCTTCGAGGCCGAACACGCCGTGCGCACCTGCATGAACCGCTACATGGTGCTGTGCGACGCGCTCGATGCCGCCAGCCCGCTGGATGAGCTCGCCGGCCTGTTCACCCGCGACGCGGTGTGGGAAGGCATCGGCGAGAAGTACGCGGCGAGCTTCGGGCGCATCGAGGGGCGCAAGGCGATCCGGGCGATGTTCGCCAAGTACATGACCGAACCCGCCCACTTCGCGATCAACGTCCATTTCCTCACCTCCGAGCTCATCGACGTGACCGGCAGCAGCACCGCCACCGGAAGCTGGGTGATGCTCCAGACCTCCACCTTCGCCACCGGCGCCTCGCACCTCAACGCGGCGCGGCTCACCGTCGATTTCCGGCGCGGCAAGGCGGGCGTCTGGCGGATGGCCCACTTCCGCACCGAGAACCTCTTCAGCCGGCCGGTGGACGCCTGGAACAAGGCCGACCCGCTGCCCGTGCCGGACTGAACCCCGACCGACTTCGAGAACACGCAGACCAAGCCAAAGGAATCAACCATGACGAGCAAGCACGACATCGCCGACCAGGCGCTCACCCTCGCCGACCGGGTGCAGGCCGACCGGGTGCACACCTCCCTCTACAACGACCCGGCCATCTTCGAGACCGAGATGGACAAGATCTTCGCCAGCACCTGGGTGTGGGTTGCCCACGCCAGCGAAGTGCCCGACGCCGGCAGCTACAAGAACACCTACATCGGCCGCCAGCCGGTGATCGTGGTGCGCGACCGCAAGCAGAAGGTGCACGTGCTCCTCAACCGCTGCCGCCACCGCGCCGCCACCGTGTGCGAAGGCAAGAAGGGCAAGACCAACAGCTTCGTGTGCCCCTACCACGGCTGGAGCTACTCCCTGGACGGCGCGCTCCGCGGCGTGCCGCACCCCGAGAGCTACGCCGACCAGCTCGAGAAGGGTGAACTGGGCCTCGTGAGCCTGCGCGTCGAGGAATACGCCGGGATGCTCTTCGCCACCTTCAAGGACGACATCGAGCCGCTGGTGGATTACCTCGGCCCCGCCAAGAAGTGGATGGACCTCTTCATGAAGCAGGGCGGCGGCTTCCCCATCAAGGTGGCCGGCGAGCACCGTTTCCGCTTCCCCGGCAACTGGAAAATCCAACTCGAGAACACCACCGACGCCTATCACTTCCCGCTCGTCCATAAATCCTTCCTGTCGTCGGTGGATCAGCAGACCGTCGAGATGCTCGACTTCGTCGGCGGCCCCGGCTACGTGGAAGAGCTGGGCAACGGCCACAGCGTGATGGTGATGATTCCCCAGCTGGTGGACCTGGAAGCCAACCTCGACGCCCCGATCCCCGAACGCTTCGCCGAGCTGGCCCAGGCCCTGCGCGACGAGGGCCACACCGACCTGGAAGTGCGCCGCATCGTGCGCGCAGTGGGTGGCTCGGGCTTCAACCTCAACATCTTCCCCAACATCGCCTGCTCGATGGCCTTCTTCCGCGTGCTGCAGCCGATCTCGGTGACCGAGACCGAGATCCACCACGCGGTGATCACCATGGACGGCGGCCCGGCCGTCGCCAACCAGGCCCGCCTGCGCATGCACGAGCACTTCCAGGGCCCGATGGGCTTCGGCACGCCGGACGACTCGGAAGCCTGGGAGCGCGTCCAGAAGGGCGCCAGCGCCGGCAAGGACCTGTGGATCATGCTCAACCGCGGCCTCGCCGGCGAGAAGCCGACCGCCGACGGCCACGTGAGCGACGTGAGCGCCGAGACCGGCATGCGCGCTGCCTACCAGCAGTGGAAAAAACTGATGACCGCCTGACCCCGGAGACGACACCCATGAACACCGCACTCATCACCCAAGTGGCCGCCTTCCTGTGGCAGGAGGCCGACATGCTCGATCACGGCGAATACCCCCAGTGGCTCGAATCCTGGACCAACGACGGCCTCTACATCGTGCCGATCAACCCGGACGAGACCGACTTCGAGAACACCCTCAACTACGCCTGCGACAACGCCGCCATGCGCGCCAAGCGCGTCGCCCGGCTGGGCAGCGGCGAATCGATCAGCACCTCGCCGGTGCCGCGCACGATCCGCTCGGTGTCGCGCTTCCGCGTGCTGGCCGACGACGGCGAAGTGGTCACCGTGCGCTGCGCCCAGAACCTGCGCGAGTTCCGCAAGGACGTGCAGAAGCACTACAGCGCCGACGTCACCTTCGAGCTGGTGCGCACCGCGGGCAGCTTCCTGATCCGTCGCAAGATCATCCGCCTCATCAACTCCACCGATACCCTCCAGGGCATCGGCTACATCCTGTAAGGAGCGCCGGCCATGACGCAGGTCGCACTGGTCACCGGGGCCGCCCAGGGCCTCGGCCACATCATCGCCGGGCAGCTGCTGGCCGCCGGTTTCCGGGTGGCCGTCACCGACCGCACGGATGCCCTCGCCGCCGAAGCCGCCGCCAGCCTGGGCGGCGGCGCCGACGTGCTGCCCCTCAAGCTCGACGTGAAGCACAAGGGCGACTTCGAGGCCGCCCTCGCCGCCACGCTCGACCGCTGGGGCGGCCTGCAGGTGGCGGTGAACAACGCCGCAATGACGCCCACCACGCCGGTCATGCAGATCACGCCGGAAGAGTTCGACGAGGTGATCGCGGTGAACCTGCGCGGCACGCTGTTCGGCTGCCAGGTGTTCGGCGCCCACATGGCGAAGGCGGGCTACGGCCGGCTCATCAACCTGGCGTCGCTGGCCGGGCAGAACGGCGGCACGGCATCCGGCGCGCACTACGCTTCGTCGAAGGGCGCGATCCTCACCCTCACCAAGATCTTCGCCCGCGAGCTGGCGGCCTCCGGCGTCACGGTGAACGCCGTCGCCCCCGGGCCGATGGAGCTGCCCTCGGTGCGCGCCGCGGTGCCACCGGAGCGCCTGGAAAAGCTCATCAACGAGATGATCCCGGTGAAGCGCCTGGGCAGCCCGAAGTTCGTCGCCGATCTGGTCGTCACCCTCGCCTCCCCCGACGCCGACTTCACCACCGGCGCCACCTGGGATGTGAACGGCGGCATCTTCATGCGCTGAGCCCCCGACAACCCCAACCCCGAAGAACGCAGGCAGAGATCATGTCCGAAGAAACCCTCAACGTCGTCGTCCGCCGCCGCCAGGAACAAGGCAATGGCGTGCTGGTGCTCGATCTGGCCAGCACCGACGGGCGCGAGCTGCCGCCCTTCGAGGCCGGCGCCCACGTGGATGTGCACCTCGCCGACGGGCTGGTGCGCCAGTATTCCCTGGCCGGCAGCCCCGCCGAGCGCGGCACCTACCGCCTCGGCATCCTGCGCGACCCGGCCTCCCGCGGCGGCTCGGTGGCGGCCCACGCCCAGCTGCACGAAGGCACCCAGCTTCGCATCGGTCTGCCGCGCAACCACTTTCCGCTGGCGATGGACGCCCGCCACACCGTACTGCTGGGCGGCGGCATCGGCGTCACCCCGATGATCGCCATGGCCTGGGCGCTGTTCGGCGCCGGCAAGGATTTCGAGCTGCACTACTGCGGCCGCAGCCGCAGCGCCACCGCCTTCATCGACGAGCTCGCCGCCAGCCCGTTCGCCGACCGGGTGCACCTGCACTTCGACGACGAAGCGCCCGAGCAGCGCCTCGACCTCGCCACCGTGCTGGGCGGGCCGAAGGCCGGCACCCACGTCTACACCTGCGGCCCGTCGGGCTTCATGGAGTGGGTGATCGGCGAAGCCAAGCGGCTCGGCGTGCCCGAGGCGCAGATCCACAAGGAGTATTTCCAGGCCACCACCGACACCGCCGGCGCCGCCTTCGAGGTGGTCGCCAAGAAGAGCGGCAAGACGGTGCAGGTGGCCGACGGCCAGAGCATCGTCGACGCCCTCGCCACCGTGGGCATCAAGGTCACCGTGTCCTGCGAGCAAGGCGTGTGCGGCACCTGCCTGTGCACGGTGCTGGAGGGCGAACCCGACCACCGGGACGTCTTCCTGACCGACGACGAGAAGGCCGACAACGACCAGATCCTGCTGTGCTGCTCCCGCGCCCGGAGCCCCAAGCTGGTGCTGGACATCTGAGCCCCACCCCGAAAGAGAGAGAACGAGGAGAACACCATGACCGACACCGCCGCCTTCCGCGACGCCATGGCCCTGCTGGCCGGCGCCGTCAATGTCATCACCACCGACGGCCCGCAAGGCCGGGCCGGCTTCACTGCCACCGCGGTGTGCAGCGTCACCGACCAGCCGCCGACGCTGCTGGTGTGCATGAACCGCGGCTCCTGGGCCCATCCGGCCTTCGAGGGCAACGGCGTGCTGTGCGTCAATGTGCTGGGCGCCGCCCGGCAGGACGTGTCGGGGCTGTTCGCCGACCGCAACGTGACCATGGACGAGCGCTTCGCCCGCGTCGGCGCCCGCCGCCTTGCCACCGGCAGCCCGGTGATCGACGGCGCGCTGGTGAGCTTCGACTGTCGCATCGTCGACACCCACACCGTCGGCTCCCACAGCGTCTTCTACTGTCAGGTGGAAGACGTGGCCCGCGGCGACGCCGGGCGCAGCGGGCTGGTGTATTTCAACCGCGGCTACCACGACGTCGGCGACGCCGTGGCGGCCCACGCCTGAGCGCCGGACCATGCCCAATCTCAACGTCTATGTGGTCGAAGGCTTTGCCGCCGAGCAGAAGGCCGCGCTCCTCAAGGGCATGACCGACGCCGTCGTCGAGACCATCGGTGCCCCGCGGGAGAGCGTGCGCATCTTCCTGATCGAGCTGGCGAAGGCCCACGTGTGCGTGGGCGGCACCCTGCTTACCGAGGCCGAGCAGCCCGGCGGCCCCACGGTGCACGCGCTCTTGATCGCCGGCCGCACCGATGCCCAGAAGGCGGCGCTGATCGCCGGGCTCACCCGCGTGATCGAGGAAACCCTGCAGGTGCCGGCCGCGCCGGTGCGCATCATGATCCTCGATGTGCCCAACACCGACTTTGGCTTGGGCGGCCTGACGGCCCTCGCCCGGGGCCGCTGAGAACACCCTAAACGACGTGAAAGAAATGGCTGGTATTCACGTCGCGCTGTGTGTATAAACGTGAACATTCACGTGAAAAACAAATTAAAACCAAAAAAGAGATCCGCTTAAGCGGAGATTGCCTGATCCCATTTGGAGCAATTTTTCTGGAGGATACACCCATGAAACTCAAGCACGTGGCAGGTTCGTTGTTGATCGGAGCGTTGTCGCTGGGCGTCGCCCATGCAGACATCAAGATCGGGGTGGTGTCTTCCTCCACCGGCCCGATCGCCATGGTCGGCATCCCGCAGAAGAACACCGTCCCGCTGTTGCCCACCAAGGCTGGCGGCCAGACCATCCGCTACATCTCCCTCGACGACGGCAGCGACCCCACCGCTTCGGTCGTGGCGGTGAAGAAGCTCATCAGCGAAGAGAAGGTGGACGCCATCATCGGCCCCTCCGGCTCGCCCAACGCGATGGGCGTGATCCAGTTCGTCGCCGAAGCCGGCGTGCCGCTGCTGGCGCCGGTGGGCACCGCCGCGGTGGTGCTGCCGATGAACGACCAGAAGAAGTGGGTCTTCAAGACCACCCAGAACGACAGCCTGATCGCCACGGCGCTCCTCGACCACATGGCGAAGACCGGCGTGAAGACCCTCGGCTTCATCGGCACCGCCGACCCCTACGGCGAAAACTGGGGCAAGGTCGTCGCCGACGGCGCAGCGAAGAAGGGCATCAAGATCGTCGCCGACGAGCGCTTCCAGCGCCAGGACACCTCGGTCACCGCCCAGGCCCTGAAGGTGATGGCCGCCAAGCCCGACGCCGTGCTGATCGCCGCCCCCGGCACGCCCGCCGTGCTACCCCAGCTGGCGCTGGTGGATCGCGGCTACAAGGGCAAGTTCTACCAGACCCACGGCGCAGCCCTGCCTGACTTCCTCAAGCTCGGCGGCAAGAAGGTGGAAGGCACGATCCTCGCCGCCAGCCTGATGCTGGTGCTCGATCAGGTGCCCGACAGCCACCCGTCCAAGAAGATCGCCAGGAACTACGTGGCGACCTACGAGAAGACCTACGGCGCGGTGCCGGCCACCTTCGGCGGCAACATGTTCGACGCCGGCCTGCTGCTGGAACGCGCCATCCCCACCGCGCTGGCCAAGGGCAAGCCGGGCACGCCGGAGTTCCGCTCGGCGCTGCGTGATGCCCTCGAGCAGACCCACGAGATGCCCGCCACCCAGGGCGTCTACAACATGACGCCGGCCGACCACAGCGGCTTCGACGAACGGGGCCGCGAGCTGATCACCGTCACCAACGGCACCTGGACCCTCCTGAAGTAAATCCGCGCCGATCCGGGGCCGCAGCGCCCCGGAGCCTCTGCAACTGCAAGTCGGCGGCCCCGCGCCGTCGTCAAGGAAACTCATGGACGTTCAGATTGCATTGATGCTCGCCCAGGACGGCCTGACCAACGGGGCGATCTACGCGCTGCTGGCGCTGGCCCTGGTGCTGGTGTTCGCGGTGACGCGGGTGATCTTCATCCCCCAGGGCGAGTTCGTGGCCTATGGCGCGCTCACCCTGGCGATGATGCAGGCCGGCACCGTGCCGGCCACGGTCTGGCTGCTGGCCGGCATGGGCGCCACCGCGGCGCTCATCGACGGCTGCCTCGCCCTGCGGGCCGGGCAGCCGCGCCGGCTGGTGGGCGTGCTGGGCTGGAACCTCGGTTACCCGCTGGGCCTCGCCGCCCTCCTCGCCGCGCTGCCGGTGAAGGACATGCCGCTCGCCGCCCAGGTGCTGCTGGCCCTGGCGGTGGTGGTGCCGATGGGCCCGCTGATGTACCGGCTGGTGTTCCAGCCGATCGCCGCGGCGCCGATCCTGATCCTGCTCATCGTGTCCGTCGCGGTGCATGTGGCGATGGTCGGCCTGGGCCTGCTGTTCTTCGGTGCAGAAGGCCAGCGCACGCCCGCCTTCAGCGACGCCAACCTGGAGCTCGGCCCGCTGATGGTCTCGGGTCAGACGATCTGGGTGGTGATGTCGTCGGTGGTGCTGATCGTCGCGCTCTATCAGTTCTTCGAGCGCACGCTGTACGGCAAGGCCCTGCGCGCCACCGCGATCAACCGGGCCGGCGCGCGGCTGATGGGCATCTCGCCGTCGCTGGCGGGCAAGCTCACCTTCTTCCTGGCCGCGCTGATCGGCGCGCTCTCCGGCGTGCTGATCGCCCCGATCACCACCATCTACTACGACACGGGCTTCCTCATCGGCCTCAAGGGCTTCGTCGCCGCCATCATCGGCGGGCTGGCGAGCTACCCGCTGGCCGCCGTGGGCGCGGTGCTGGTGGGCCTGCTGGAATCCTTCTCGTCCTTCTGGGCCAGCGCCTTCAAGGAAGTCATCGTGTTCACCCTGATCATCCCCGTGCTGCTGTGGCGCTCGCTCACCAGCCGTCACGTGGAGGAGGAAGAATGAGAACCGACCGTCTCGTGCAGGGCGCCTTCGTCGCTCTGCTGCTCGTCCTGCCGGCCGTGCTCGCGCCGTTCTACGTGACGCTGCTCAACTACATCGGGCTGTACGCGCTGGTGGCGCTGGGGCTGGTGCTCCTCACCGGCGTGGGCGGGCTGACCAGCTTCGGCCAGGCCGCCTTCGTGGGGCTGGGCGCCTACACCACCGCGGTGCTCAGCACCACGCCCGAGCTGCCCGGCTGGATCGCCTGGGCCGGCGTCTCGCCGTGGCTCACGCTGCTCGTCGGGCTGGTGGTGACCGCCACGGTAGCGGTGGTGGTCGGCTCGCTGACCCTCAAGCTCTCAGGCCACTTCCTGCCGCTGGGCACCATCGCCTGGGGGATCAGCCTGTACTTTTTGTTCGGCACGCTGGAAAGCCTGGGCGGCCACACGGGCATCACCGGCATCCCGCCGATCACCCTGTTCGGCGTGGTGCTGGATGCGGGCGAGAAGATCTACTACCTGATCTGGGCCTTCGTGATGGTGGCGGTGTTCACAACCCAGAACCTGCTCGATTCCCGCGAGGGCCGGGCGATCCGGGCGCTGAAGGGCGGCATGGTGATGGCCGAGGCGATGGGCGTGGATACGTCGCGCTCGCGGATGATCATCTTCGTGATCGCCGCGCTGCACGCCTGTGCGTCGGGCTGGCTGTACGCCCACATGCAGCGCTTCGTGAATCCCACCCCCTTCGGGCTGCACATCGGCATCGAATACCTCTTCATGGCGGTGATCGGCGGCGCCGGCCACGTGTGGGGCGCGCTGGTGGGCGCCGGGCTCATCACCGTGCTCAAGCAGTGGCTGCAGGACATCCTGCCCAGGCTGCTGGGCGCCAACGGCAACTTCGAGGCCATCGTCTTCGGGATCATGATGGTGCTGGTGCTGCAGCGCGCCCGCGAAGGCCTGTGGCCGGTGCTGAAGAAGCTGGTGCCGGTGAAGGCGCCGCAGAAGACCATCGACCCGGCCGCCGACACCCTGCCCCGCCGCGACCTGCCCAAGGCCGGCGAGGTGATCCTCGAAGCCCGCAACGTGACCCGCAAGTTCGGCGGCCTGGTGGCCAACAACGACATGAACCTCACGGTGAAAGCCGGCGAGATCCTGGCGCTGATCGGCCCCAACGGCGCCGGCAAGAGCACCATGTTCAACCAGCTCTCGGGCGTGGATACGCCGACATCCGGCGAGGTGCTGTTTCTCGGCAAGCCGGTGGCCGGGCGCGACTCCCGCGAGATCGCCCGGATGGGCATGAGCCGCACCTTCCAGCATGTGCGCCTGCTGCCGACCATGACGGTGCTCGAGAACGTCGCCATCGGCACCCACCTGCGCGGCGGCAAGGGCGTGTTCCACGCCGCCTGGCGCCAGGATCGCGCCGAGGAAGCCCGCCTGCTGAAGGAAGCCGCCCGCCAGATCGAGCGCGTCGGCCTCGCCAGCCACATGTACGACGACGCCGGCAGCCTCGCCCTGGGCCAGCAGCGCATCCTCGAGATCGCCCGCGCCCTGTGTTCCGACCCGTGCCTGCTGCTGCTGGACGAACCCGCCGCCGGCCTGCGCCTCAAGGAGAAGGAAGCCCTCGGCGACCTGCTCAGATCGCCGAAGGCCTGCCCGACGAAGTCCAGCGTGACCCGGCCGTGCTCGAAGCCTACCTGGGAGGCGTCTGAGATGAATGCCCGCACGCCCCCGTCAGGAGACCTGATGAAAAACCAGACCCGCAACCCCGTGCTGCAGATCGACCGCCTGTGCGTCTCGTACGGCAAGGTCGAGGCCCTCAGCAACGCCAGCCTCACCGTGGGCGAAGGCCAGATCGTCACCGTGATCGGCCCCAACGGCGCCGGCAAGACCACCATGCTGTCGGCCATCATGGGCGTACTCAGCTCGAAGGGCACTGTCCACTTCGACGGCAGCATCGAGGCGGTGCCGGAAGTCGAGCGCCTCGTCGCCCGCGGCATGAACCTCGTGCCCGAGAAGCGCGAGCTGTTTGGCGAGATGAGCGTCGAGGACAACCTCGTCCTCGGCGCCTTCCAGCGCTACCGCATGGGCCACCGGGATCACCCCAAGACGCTCGACGAGGTCTACGACCTCTTCCCGCGCCTGAAGGAGCGCCGCACCCAGCTGGCCGGCACGCTCTCCGGCGGCGAGCGCCAGATGCTGGCGGTCGGCCGCGCGCTGATGGCCAAGCCCAAGCTGCTGATGCTCGACGAACCCAGCCTGGGCCTTGCGCCGCTGATCGTGCGCGAGATCTTCCGCATCGTGGCCGAACTGCGCCGGCGCGGGGTGTCGATCCTGCTGGTCGAGCAGAACGCCCGCGCCGCCCTGCAGGTCGCCGACTACGCCTACGTGCTCGAGACCGGCCAGATCGCCATGCACGGCCCGGCCACCCAGCTCGCCGACGACCCGCGGGTCATCGAGGCCTACCTGGGCCTGGGCGGCAAGCACCAGGCCATGCCGTCCACCTGAAACCCACTCAAGGAACCCACGTGATGGAAGCGATGCGCATCATCATGGACGAACACCAGTCCCTCGCCGCGATCATCCACGCCATCCGGCTGATGATCCACGAGATCGGCGCCGGCAAGCTGCAGCCGGATTTCAAGCTCTTCGCCGCGATGGTGAGATACCTGGACGCCTACCCCGAGAAGCGCCACCACCCCAAGGAGGACGCCTTCCTCTTCGCCCCGCTCAAGGCCCGCACCTCGGAGGGCGACGCGGCCCTGGCCCGGCTCGAGGCCGAACACGCCCAGGCCGAAGCCCGCATCGCCACCCTGCAGGCCGCCCTCGCCCGCTACACCGACGGCGCGCCCGACGGCTTTGCCGGTTTCTCGGCGGCCTTCGACGACTACGCCGACTTCTACCGCAACCACATGCTGCTCGAAGAGCGCGAGATCCTGCCGCTGGTGAAGAAGCACTTCACCCCCGACGACTGGGCCGCCGCCGACGCCGGCTTCGCCGCCACGCCCGACCCGATGGGCGGCACCCGCACAACGGGCTCGGATGACGACTTCCGGCGCATCTTCTCTAAGCTCGTCGCCGCCGCGCCCGCCCCCATCGGGCTGGGCGGCGGGCCGTATCAGGACGACTGAACCGGCGGCGGCCATCGCCGGTTCCTGTCCGTCATCGCCGTCATGTATCCTTCCGCACCGGCTTTTCCGCGCCGCAACCAGCCGGCGCGCAGCCCGTTCACCCGTCCCAAGCCATGAGCGCCACCAAGAAAACCAGCCGCTTCCTGCCCGAGCACGAAGATTTCAGCTACGAGGAATTCCCCTTCTACTGGCTCGCCCGCGTCCACGCGATCTACTCGCTGGAAATGGAGAAAGTCCTCAAGAAGCTCGGCACCGACATCCCCACCCGCCGCGTGCTGCTGATGCTGCGCCTGCACGGCACCGTGAGCGTCTCCGAGCTCGCCACCCACGCCATCATCAAGCTGTCGACGCTCACCCGCATCGTCCAGCGCATGCGCGAGGAAGGCCTCGTCGAGACCCGCACCAACGCCGACGACGCCCGCATCACCGACGTGCTCGTCACCCCCAAGGGCGAGGCGCTCACCGACCGCATCCAGGAAGCCACCAAGAAGATCTACGTGAAGGGTTACACCAACCTCACCGACACCCAGCTCGCCAAGCTCACCCAGACCCTACAGGTGATGTTCCACAACTTCAGCGACGGCTGAGCGGCACCCGCAACACCCGGGCGACATGCCGCAGCGCAGCTGGCGGCCCGGTTTTCCGCCTTCTCCCCGGCACTGCCGCGGCACCAGCCCGGCAGACCGCGCATCCCAAGCCTCCCCCCGCCGAAACCTCGCCGACCGGGCTACCCACGGCCATCACAGCCGCCGCAATCGCTGAAACGCTTTTCAGCGGCGGATTTTCCAGTTAAAAGACCGGCCTCTGGCACACCGCTGTCGCCATCCGCCGGCCTTGCCCAGAAAAATTGCCGCGCAGGCGAACCCACCCCGGCGATTCGCGTCGAACAGTCTCAACCTGCCCTCAACGTCACGCAAACGCCCGCTTCCGATGCCCCACAACGTCTCCCTGATCGCCCTCATCGCCGCCGGTCTCGGCCTTGCCATGCTGCTCGGCCTCGTCGCCTCCCGCCTGCGGGTGCCGCCGCTCGTCGGCTATCTGCTCGCCGGCGTGATGATCGGGCCGGGCACCCCCGGCTTCGTGGCCGACGTGGCGCTGGCCGGCCAGCTGGCCGAGATCGGGGTGATGCTGCTGATGTTCGGCGTCGGCCTGCACTTCTCGCTGGATGATCTGCTGGCCGTGCGCAAGATCGCCGCACCCGGCGCCGTGGTACAGATCGCGGCGGCCACCGTGCTGGGCGGGGCGGCGGCGGTGAGCTGGGGCTGGCCGGTGGGCGAGGCGGTGGTGTTCGGCCTCGCGCTGTCGGTGGCAAGCACGGTGGTGCTGCTGCGGGCGCTGGAATCCAAAGGCATCCTCGATTCCACCAACGGCCGCATCGCGGTGGGCTGGCTGGTGGTGGAAGACCTGGCGATGGTGCTGGTGCTGGTGCTGCTGCCGGCCCTCGCCCCGCTGCTGGGCGCGAAGGACGCCGCGCCGATGGCCGACGCCTCCACCCTGGCCCTCACCGTGGGGATCACCCTCGCCAAGGTGGCGGCCTTCATCGCCACCATGCTGGTGGTGGGCCGCCGGGCGTTTCCGCGCCTGCTGTGGCTGGTGGCCAAGACCGGCTCGCGGGAGCTGTTCACCCTCTGCGTGGTGGCCGCGGCGGTGGGCGTGGCCTACGCCTCGGCGTTGCTCTTCGACGTGTCCTTCGCGCTGGGCGCCTTCTTTGCCGGGATGATGATGCGCGAGTCGGAGTTCAGCCACCGGGCGGCCGAGGATTCGCTGCCGCTCCGCGATGCGTTCTCGGTGCTGTTCTTCGTGTCGGTGGGCATGCTGTTCGACCCCTCGGTGCTGATGGAATCGCCCCTCAAGGTGGTGGTGGTGGTGGCGATCATCCTGATCGGCAAGACGCTGGCGGCGGTGGCGCTGGTGCTGGCCTTCCGCTACCCGCTCAACACCGCCCTCACGGTGGGCGCCAGCCTTGCGCAGATCGGCGAGTTCTCGTTCATCCTGGCCGGGCTGGGGCAGGCCCTGGGGCTGATGAGCGTCGAGGGGCAGAACCTGATCCTCGCCGGGGCGATCATCACCATCGCCCTCAACACGGTGCTGTTCGCCGCCATCGAGCCCGCCCAGGTGTGGGCGCGGGCCCATTCGGCGTGGGCCCGCCGGCTGGATCTGCGGGACGACCCGCTGGCCGCGCTACCCATGACCACCGACCGCAAGCTGCTCTCCGGGCAGGTGGTGGTGGTGGGTTTCGGGCGTGTCGGCCGGCACATCGCGTCGGTGCTCGAAGAGCGCCACATCCACTACATCGTGGCCGACAGCAACCGCGAGGTGGTCGAGGCGGTGCGCCGCTCCGGCAAGCCGGCGGTGAGCGGCGATGCCTCCGACCCCATCGTGCTGGTGCAGGCCCACATCACCAAGGCCGCGATGCTGGTGGTCACCATCCCCGACCCCATCGCCAGCCGGCAGATGGTGGATATCGCCCGCAAGCTCAACCCCCACATCGAAACCGTGCTCCGCGCCGACACCGAAGACGGCGCCGAGCTGCTGCGGCGCGACAAGATGGGCGAAGTCTTCGTGGGCGAGCAGGAACTCGCCCGTGGCATGGCCCGCTACGTCTCCGGCCGGCTGGCAGTGCGCGAAGGCTGAACGCCCGCCGCCCCCCACAAGCCTTGTAGGGGCGACTTCAGTCGCCCAACCACACGTTAAATCCCCGCCGGTGCGTGGCCGGGCGACCGTGGGCGACTGAAGTCGCCCCTACAAGGCGCCCCTACAGGTCGCCCCCGCACGTCGCCGCGCCGTTCAGTACGGCCGGCCGTCCTTGTGCAGGAAGCGCCATCCGCCCTCGCCCATCACCGCCTGCAGGTCTTCGTCCGGGTAGCTCGCGCTGTCGCCGGGCGTGCGGTCGCCCACTTCCAGATACACCGCTTCATCCGCGCCGTCGTTGCGCAGCTGGTGCGCGTCGCCCGTGC
>JAKLLO010000164.1 GCA_023150095.1 Zoogloea sp.
TCTGCGAGTGTCCTGCCCTATCCCCGAGTCTCTCGCGAGCACCTCCGGGATACACCACCCCTATCCCGCCGACACACCCGCCCTGTCCGCCAGCTCCTCGCGAGGAGCCCGGAACTGCTCGCGAGGAGCTCTCGGATAGGGGCCGCCTGTCCGGGATATGGACCGGAGGAGCTCGGGGATAGGACTGCTCTATCCGCTTCGCTCAATCGAGGGCTTCCGGTATAGGACGGACTACCTCGGCGGAGGTCGGGAGTATCTCGGAGGTAGTCGCGAGTACCTCGGAGGTACTCGCGAGCAGCGCGGAGAGGGTCGGGAGGGTGGGCTGGACGGAGAGGATGACAGCGAAGACTCTGCTCAGCTCCATACCGGTCGTTACAAGCAGCTTCGAAAGCAATGCGAGGGCATATTCAAAACTGATCAACATGAGCTTGCCACCTTACGCGGCTCGCAGTAGATTCGGACAACATACGACGCTGAACACTTCAGCGGCCGTAATAGTCGTATATCAATATATGAGTGCCACTACCAGGGGCTGCTGATGCTCAGAATCAAAGAAGGCAGTGTCTTCGACGAAAAGTGCGATCTGCTTATATTGCCATGTAACTCAGCCGGTGGCGTAACGCAGTGGGTCCACGACGAGGCCGTGGAGAACGATATTCCTTTGCCAGATAGGAAAATACCGTTTGGCCGCGCCCTATTCCTCCCCACAGGAGCTCATTACACTAAGGCTGACTTCATCGGCTACGCGGCCTCAGTCAATGCGTCCCTCGTCGAGTCCGATCTCAAGGCGATTAGGAGCCTTCTTTCAGAAATTGTTACTTACTGCAAGAACAACGATTGCTCAATTGCGAATCTGCCAGTGCTGGGTGTTGGGGCTGGCAGACTAGACGCGGCAGATGTATTAGATCTGTATCGCAGGACGCTGGAAGCAGAGCCGGAAACGTACAACGTCTACATACCTGACAGGGAGACCGCCCGTCTTTTTATTGAACGGAATCCCAATTGGGAGCCGCACAGTAGACACGAGGAAGAGCATCCTCGTGTCTTTATCTCTTATTCATGGAAGGATGAGGCCGTAAAGGACTGGGTCTTTTCGCTTGCAAACAAACTCTGCGCTAACGGCGTCGACGCAAGACTCGACAGATTCCACCTTCGGCCTGGCATGGACCTACCTCAGTGGATGACCAATGAAGTATTGAAGGCAAATAAAGTGCTACTTGTCTGTGACTCACATTATGCGGCAAAGGCCGACATGAGAAAGGCCGGCGTCGGATGGGAAACAATGATAATCCAGGGCGACATGATGATGCAGGGCGAGATGAATACGAAGTACGTCGTGATTGCCTTCGGCGACTTTGAGAAAAACACCCCGATTTACATGAAGTCCAAGTTGGCGATTGGAAAGGATGAAATTGACCAGAACTTCGATCGTCTTCTCGAACAGATATTCGACATTGACGCTGCTCCGAAAATCGGTGAAATCCCAGATTGGGTGAAAAGCAAGCGCAAGGCCGCAAAAAACTAGCCAGTATTCGCCGAAAGATGCTGCGCGGACGAAAGAGATCCTTTTGCAGCCGCTTCTAGCGGACAGTCTTTAAGCTCACTCTTGGACCACACTTCCATCTAAATGCACGACATCTCCCTCTTCTCCGGGGCAGACTTGCCCACGGAATCCGAAATCGACTACGCACCCTACGCGGCAGAACTTGCACTCAACGGTCTGCCCACGGTTGACTCTGACTTTCTTTATCGCCTCAGCTCAGCCTGGATCGCCGCGTATCACCGTCAGTGCGGCAGGCCCATCAACCCAACTGAGATGTGGTCAAACGACTTCGCCTTCCTGGTCGATTTGGAAGGCGCAGATCATGGCGATGGTCGGGGCCCCCAACCCCCCGGGGTCTATATGCGGACGTTTGCCGCCTATGGATTTTCCAAACCAAGCGCGATCCCTCGACAGAAGGACGACGCACGCTTACGAGGCTGGATGGGGAAAACGGATCAAGTGGCGGGAGCGGAAAGAGACAAAGGACACTTCATCGCTCACTCAGTCGGCGGAAAAGTAGCCGGCGGAGAGACGAATATCTTTCTCCAGCGCAGGGACTTGAATCGAGGTTGGTCGGAGGCTGGCAAAGTTTTTCGAAAAATGGAAGCCGACGCACAGCAACATCCTGGCTCGCTCTTCTTTCATCGCGCGATTTACCTCGAAGAGTCGACAACGCCCAGTTTCCTCGAAGTCGGCCTATGCCTTCCAGACCAGAGTCTCCGGGTGGCGACCTTCGACAATCGGTCTTGACCACAGTCTGGTCAGCTTGGCGCTGCGTTGCCGGGTTGCATCACAGGCAGACAGCCCGAGCCTCGCCTCCCCCTCACGCCCCCACCCGCACCTCCGGCAATTCATCCAGCACCGGACACGCCGCCAGCCGTGCCGCTGGCACATCCTCCAGCAGCACCTCGGCCACCCGGCGGTCGATGCGGCCGTCGTCGGCCATGCGGCGGATGAAGGCGCTGACTTCGGCGTTGCCGAGGCCCTGCCGGTAGGGGCGCATCTGGACCATGGCCTGGAAGATGTCGGCGACGCGGAGGATGGCGGCCTCGAAAGGCATTTCGGCGGAGGTGAGGTGGAAGGGGTAGCCGCTGCCGTCGGGTTCTTCGTGGTGGTAGGCGGCCCAGCGGGTGATCTCCTCGAAGCCGCGGATGCCGTGGAGGATCTGGAAGGTTTCGTAGCTGTGGGTGTTGATGATCTTGCGTTCGGCGACGTCGAGGCGGCCGGGTTTGTCGAGGATCTCGTCGGGGATGCGCAGCTTGCCCAGGTCGTGGAGCATGCCGGCGATCTCGAGCTTGTCGCAGTTGTCGGGCGATACGCCGAGGCGCTCGGCCAGATGGCGGGCGAGACGCGCGACGCCCAGGGAGTGCTCGGCGGTGAAGGGGCTCTTGGCGTCGACGATGCGGGCGAAGATGCCCGCCAGGTGCTTGAGCTCGTCGGTGTTGGCGGGGTAATCCCGCGCCTCGGCGAGGGATTCGACCATCCGGGCCTGGATCGAGCGGGGTTCGAGGTCGAGCCAGAAGGCTTCGGTGTGGGAGGCGTCGAGGAAGAGCTCGACCAGCTCGGGCGAGAAATACGTGCCGGCGTGCTCGGTGATGCGAGCGCGGATGTCGTCGGTGAACAGCAGCAGCGAGTTGTCGGCGTAGTGGCTGGCGGCCAGCGCGTCGACGCGATCAACCAGGTAGATGAGATTGGCGGCGCGCAGGGTGTCGGGATCGACATCGCCAACGGGCAGCGCGTCCCAGCGGGTGTGGTGGTAGCGCACCGGCTCGGCCATGGCTTCGAGGGGGGCAAAGCCCTTGAGCAGCGCGTAGCCGACCTGACAGTGCACCTGGGAGCCGTCCCAGTCGAACTTCTCGACCAGATGGCAGTGGGCCCGGGTGGAAGACACGCCGATGTCGTGGAGCATGCCCAGATCGAGCAGGAAGGCGGTTTCGGTTTCCGGCAGGCCGGCCACCCGCCCGCACTCGGCGGCCATGATACCGACCCGCTTGCCGTGGGCGACGTCATCGACGCCCACCAGATCGAGGGCGTCGGAGAGCGCGTAGATGACGTGGCGCAGATCGGCGAACAGGGTCATGGCGGCGTCTCACGGGGTAACGGGGATGTTCCGGTTAACGTCGGACACGCTCCAGACTGAAGAGGTTCGACGATGACACCGATATCGACACCCGCTCCGGGTTTCGGGCAGATCGGAGCAGGCAACGGGGCTCAGTCACCGTTGCCGGTGGGCCCGTTCCAGAAGCGCTCCATCGCGATGTAGGCGTAGGACGCCGACCAGCCGATGAGCAGCAGGCCGTTGAGCGCCTCGGCGCCGGCCAGCAGGCGCATGTCGCCGCTGGGCACCACATCGCCGTAGCCCAGGGAGGTGAAGGTCTCGGCAGAGAAATACAGGGCCACGTCGAACCCGAAGCGCGCCGGATCGCCCAGGGTGCCGAGGTCGCCCACCCGCACCAGCCCGACGATCGCCAGCGCGTAAAGGCCGATCTCCGCCACGTGGGCGAGGAAGGCGGCGATGATCACCACCACCAGCTTGGCCCGCGGCCGGATGCCGAGCGCCGGCAGCGCGGCCGAGAGCCAGCGCAGCACTTCGTAGTGCAGCACCGTGGTGAGCACCAGCAGGATCAGGCAGACAAGGGCGACGACGAGCATGACAGCTTGCCGGGTTCAGCCGGCCGACGACAGCCGGGCTTCGAGCCGCGGCATGTCGAGCAGGCGGCGCAGGCGCTTGCCCAGCGGGCGCTCGACGCCCACGTGGATCGCCCAGGCCAGCGCCGCCACCGCCGCGACCACCAGCGCCATGGCCAGCGGCACGCTGCCGAGGGCCATGCGCAGCTGCTCGAAGAGCATCGCGCCAAAGAACTGGTGGATCACATACACCGGATAGGTGAGCGCGCCGGCGTAGAAGGTGATGGCCGAGGCGCGCATCGTGAAACGCCCGGTGGCGATCAGCCAGAACACGCCGAACACCGCCGTCACCACCGCGCCCACCACCACGGGGCGGAGCTGCACGGCCTCGGGGCCGGTGCCCTGGGTGGCGGCGTCGCCCAGCGCGTAGATCAGCGCCAGCACGAAGGACGCCGCCAGCAGCGCGTAGCGCCCGAGGGTCTCGCCCTGGGTGCGGATCAGGTAGAACACCCCGCCCGCCACGAAGAACGGCGCCCACTTGGCGTTGAGCCAGAACTGCACCGGCCACATGGGCTTGACCGCGTTGATGGCACTGATCGCCAGCCAGCCCACCAGCAGCCACGGCAGGCGGTGCATCAGCCCCAGACGCAGGGCCACCCACACGAAGATGTAGAAGTGCAGCTCGTAGCCCAGCGACCAGTAGGCGCCATCCACGTAGGGCGCGTCGAACCAGTGGGCGAGCATGGTGAGGTTGATGAGCCAGTCGCGCATCGACACCATGAACTGCCCCTCGCCCAGCAGCCACGCGGTGCCAGCGGTGAGCGTGGCGCCCACCCACAAGGTTGGGTAAAGCCGCGCCACCCGCGAGGCGACGAAGGCCCGGGGTGTGGCGTCGTGGGCCGACATGAGGATCACGAAGCCGCTGATCACGAAGAACAGATGTACCCCCAGATAGCCGTAGCGGGCCACGAGCTCGACGGCCGGGTAATCCACGCCCTGCATCCACCCGGCCCGCGGTGCCCGCGAGAAATAGTGGAACAGCAGCACCGCCAGACAGGCGATGCCGCGCAGGAAATCGATTTCGTTGAAACGGAGGGATTGCGACTTCATGGGCTGGGGCGACGGGATATCGGGATGGGGTCCTGAGGCGGGGTCTGGGTGGCCGCGGCGATCAGCGTGGCCAGCTCGGCGTAGCCGGCGGGGTTGAGGTGCACGCCGTCGGCGCTGGCGAAGCGGGCGTCGAGGGCACCGCTCGCGTCGGCCAGGGTTTCGGTGCTCACGAAGCGGCAGTTGGGCCGCGCGGCGCAAAGCTCAGCCAGCAAGCGGTTGGTTTCGCGGGTGGAGTTTACGGCATTGCCGCCAGAACGCACGGTAGGAATACCCAATAGGACTACGACAGTCCGTTGCGGGATGTAAGTGAGAATCCGCCCGACCGACTCCGCCACCGCCTCCGGCGCCCGCCCCTGGGCCAGATCATTGCGCCCGGTGAGCAGCACCACCTCTCGCACCCGGAGCGGCGCGGTGTAGTCCGCCACCCGCTCGGCCAGATGGGCGGCCGTCTCGCCGCCGATGGAGAAGTTGACCGACCCCGGCAGCAGCGAGGTGGGAAAGCCGTGGAGATGGCTGTCGCCCAGCAGCAGCGTGGCGTCGCTGCCGATCAGCGCATCGCCGCGCCGGTAGAGGGTGTGCAGGGTGTCCTCGAGCCGGGTCTGGCCCGGCGCCGGAGTGCCCAGCCGCCAGGCCACCCGATCCGCCAGCGAGAAATAACGGGCCGGATCGGCGGCGAGGAAGCCCGCCGCCAGCACCGCGCCCGCCAGGAGCGCAGCCAGCCTCATGCCGCGCCCCGAAGCTCAGTCGACGCCATGGCCGATGATCGCCTTGGTCTCGAGGTATTCCTCGATGCCCCAGGCGCCCCACTCCCGCCCCAGGCCCGACTGCTTGTAGCCGCCGAAGGGCGCGGTGGTATCCACCGGCGCGCCGTTGAGGTGCACGTTGCCGGTGCGCAGGCACCGGGCCACGCGGCGGGCGCGGGCGAGATCCGGCGACGACACGTAGCCGGAGAGCCCGTAGGGCGTGTCGTTGGCGATGCGCACCGCGTCGTCCTCGTCCTGGTAGGCGATGATCGACAGCACCGGGCCGAAGATCTCCTCCCGGGCGATGGTCATCGCCGGCGTGACGCGGCTGAAGATCGTCGGCCGCACGAAATAGCCTTGGGCGATGCCGTCCGGCCGTCCCGGCCCGCCGGCCACTAGTTTGGCGCCTTCGGCGATGCCGCTCTCGATCATCTGCTGCACGCGGGCAAACTGCGCGCCGTTGGCCACCGGGCCGAGGATGGTCGTCTCGTCCTGCGGATCGCCCACCACCAGCTTGCCGAGGGTTGCGGCGGCGATGGCCTCGACCTCCTCCAGCCGATCCGCCGGCACCAGCATGCGCGAGGGCGCGTTGCAGTTCTGGCCGCTGTTGAGCATCAGGGTCAGCACGCCCTGCTTCACCGCGCGGGGGAAGTCCGCGTCGTCGAGCAGGATGTTGGCCGACTTGCCGCCCAGTTCCAGCGCCACCTTCTTCACGGTGTCGGCAGCGGTCTTCATCACCAGCTTGCCGGCGCGGGTGGAGCCGGTGAAGGACACCATGTCCACGTCCGGATGGGCCGCCAGCGGCGCGCCCACGCCTTCGCCGTCGCCCTGCACCAGGTTGAACACGCCCGGCGGCAGCCCGGCGTCGTCGAGGATCTCGGCCAGCACCACGGCCGAGAGGGGCGCCAGCTCGCTGGGCTTGAGCACCATCGTGCAGCCCGCCGCCAGCGCCGGGGCGATCTTGCAGGCCATCTGGTTGGCCGGCCAGTTCCAGGGGGTGATGAGGGCGCACACGCCGGCCGCCTCCTTCACGATCAGCGTGGAGCCCTGCAGGCGCTCGAATTCCATGTCCTTCAGCGCCGCCGCCACGGCCCGGAAGTGCCCGAGACCCGACGCCGCCTGGGCGCCGCTCGCCAGCATCTTGAAGGGCGCGCCCATCTCGGCGGTGATGGCCTTGGCCATGTCGTCGAAGCGCTTCTTGTAGGCCACGCCGATGCGGGCGATGAGGTCCAGCCGCTCCTCGCGGGTGGTGGCCGAGAAGGCCGGGAAGGCGGCCTTGGCTGCGGCCACGGCGCGATCCACGTCGGCGGATGCGCCCATGGCGATCACGCCGGCGGGCGCTTCGGTGGCGGGGTTGATGACCTCGCGCCGGGCGGAGGAAGAAGGCTCGACCCACTGGCCGTCGATGTAAAACTGCTGCTGATGCATGGCGTCCCCTGCTGTTGTTCTTTCGAGGGGCATAACTTAGCCGGGACTGGCCGGCGTGGGAAGGGCGGGGGCGAAGGGAGTGGCAGCAGAGGTAGGTCGGGTTAGCGCAGCGTAACCCGACAGCCCGCGACCGGAGTGGCCGCAAGGCGCCAGGTCGTGAAGGCCGATCGACACATGCGGCCTCTGCGCAGCGTGACCTGCGGGCAACGCGGTGGTTGGCGGGGTGGAGGTCGATCAGGGCAGAGGCGTCGGGTTACGCTGCGCTAACCCGACCTACGCGAGCCGAGATCGTGCATGCAGCCCTCGTATTCGTCCGACACCCTCGTGAACATGATCTACAGGGCCTGCGATATCGAATACACAAGGGTGTAGATTGAATACAGCCGGGTGTTGATCGATTACACCCCGTGAACATCGATCTACACCCGCGTGTAGATCATCAACGCGCCCCTGTTGATGATCTACAGGGGCTGATATTCGATCTACACCCGCGCGTTGATGACCAACACCCCGTGTATATCGATCAACCGCGCAGGGTTTCGGCGTGGCGCGGGGCGCGGTAGAAGGCGAGGATGCGGCGGACGTATTCCTGGGTTTCGGCAAATGGCGGCACGCCCTTGTAGCGCATCACGTTGCCTTCGCCGGCGTTGTAGGCGGCGGCGGCCAGGGCCACGTCGCCCTTGAACTGGGACAGCAGCACGCGCAGGTAGGCGAGGCCGCCGCGGATGTTCTGCTCCGGATCGAGCGCGTCGCGCACGCCGAAGCGTTCGGCGGTGTCGGGGATGAGCTGCATCAGGCCCAGCGCGTTCTTGGGCGAGCGGGCGGCGGCGTCGAAGTTGGATTCGGTGCGCACGATGGCCAGCGCGAGGCGCGGGTCCACCTTGAAGCGCGGGGCGAGCTTCTGGATCAGCTGGGCGTGGCGGCGCTTGTCGGCGGGCAGCGCCTTCACGAAGCGATCGACCACTTCCTGGGGCACCACTTCGTCGGCGGCGACGGCGGCCATCATCACCGCCGGCGGCGCGCCGGTGATGAGGCAGTCGGGGAGGCGTTCGGCGCCGGGCAGCGGCACCACCAGGCTGCGGGCCTTCTCGTGGCCCCGCTGGGCGGCGATGGAGAGCAGCGTGGCGGCGATCTGGTTGTCGCGGGCGACGCCCTGCCCCATCAGGTAAAGCCGGCCGAGGCGGTACTGGCCCTCGACGCTGCCGTCGCGGGCGGCGGCGCAGTAGTGGGCGGCGGCCACGCCGGGCTGGCGCAGGCTCTCGGCCTTGAAGCCGCTCTCGAGCAGCCGCGCGAGGGCCGGCGGCTCGTCGCTCCACTCGGGCGCCTCGTCCTGCACGGCCGCCGACGCGCCGACGGCGGCGAGGCTGAACAGGGCAGACAGGGCGAAGCGGGCAAGGCGGGCAGCGGACATCGGCAGGCAGTGGGTTGAAGCGGTGCGCGCATGATGCCGCCGGCAATGCTGCAGCGCCGTGATCAACTTGGGCATGCCGCCCGGAAAGCCGCGCTAATGACCGGCGATTGCGATGAAATTCACAAATCCGGCGGTTTCAGCGCTGCCCGAGGGGCTGCCAGCGGTAGTCGGCGAGGGCCGCCATTGCGTCGGCCGGCGACTGGTCGGCGCGCAGGCTGAAGGC
>JAKLLO010000165.1 GCA_023150095.1 Zoogloea sp.
CACATTCTCGAAGGCCTGGCCGTCGCGCTCTCCAACGTTGACGAGATCATCGCCCTCATCAAGGCTGCGCCGACGCCGCCGGAAGCCAAGCGCGCGCTGATGGGCCGCCAGTGGCGCTCGGCGTTGGTCGAGGAGATGCTCCATCGCGCCGTTGCCGACGCTGCCGCCTTCCGCCCCGAAGGGCTGGCGCCCGAATTCGGCCTGTCGGAGCAGGGCTACCGTCTCTCCGACGCCCAGGCGCAGGCCATCCTCGAGCTGCGCCTGCAGCGCCTGACCGGCCTCGAGCAGGACAAGATCGTCGCGGAATACCGTGAGGTGATGGACACCATCGCCGACCTGCTGGACATCCTGGCCCGGCCGGAGCGGATCACCGCGATCATCGGCGACGAACTCGCGCTCATCAAGCAGCAGTTCGGCGATCCGCGCCGTTCCGAGGTGGTGATGAACACCGCCGACATCAACATCGAAGACCTGATCGCGCCCCAGGACATGGTGGTCACCCTGTCCCACACCGGCTACTTCAAGCGCCAGCCGCTCACCGATTACCGTGCCCAGAAGCGTGGCGGCCGTGGCAAGCAGGCGGCGGCGGTCAAGGACGACGACTTCGTCGATCAGCTCTTCGTCGCCAACACCCACGACCACATCCTGTGCTTCTCGAACCGCGGCCGGTTGTACTGGCTCAAGGTGTATGAGGTGCCGGAAGGCAACCGCAACTCCCGCGGCAAGCCCATCGTCAACCTCTTCCCGCTGCTCGAAGGCGAAAAGATCACCGCCGTGCTGCCGGTCAAGGAATTCGACGAAGGCCACTTCGTGTTCATGGCCACTGCCCAGGGCACCGTCAAGAAGACGCCGCTCACCGACTTCTCCAACCCCCGCAAGGCCGGCATCATCGCCGTGGGGCTGGACGAGGGCGACTTCCTGGTTGGCGTGGCGATCACCGACGGCAAGCACGACGTGATGATGTTCTCCGACGCCGGCAAGGCGGTGCGCTTCTCCGAGAATGACGTGCGTCCGATGGGTCGTCAGGCCCGCGGCGTGCGCGGCATGATGCTCGAGGAAGGCCAGAGCGTGATCGCGATGGTGGTGTCCGGTGACGAGTCGCCGAGCGTGCTCACCGCCACCGAAAACGGTTTCGGCAAGCGCACCCCGATCGCCGAATACACCCGCCACGGCCGCGGCACCAAGGGCATGATCGCGATCCAGACCTCCGACCGTAACGGCAAGGTCGTCGCCGCCACGCTGGTCACCGAGAAGGATCAGCTGATGCTGATCACCACCGGCGGCGTACTGGTGCGCACACGCGTCTCCGAGATCCGCGAGATGGGCCGCGCCACCCAGGGCGTCACGCTGATCTCGGTGGACGAGGGCAGCACCCTCTCCGGCGTGCAGAAGATCCTCGAAGGCGACGAGGACGAGCAGGAAGTCGGCGGCGAAGACGCCCAGCCGGAAGCCTGAGGCTTGAGCGGCAACAGCAACCCGTAATTCAGGATTCAGACGATGCGTATCTTCAATTTCTCGGCCGGGCCGGCAGTGCTGCCCACCCCTGTCCTCGAAAAGGCCCGCGACGAACTCCTCGACTGGCACGGTCGTGGCATGAGCATCATGGAGATGTCCCACCGGGGCAAGGATTTCACTGGCGTGATCGAGGCGGCCGAAGCCGACCTGCGCACGCTGATGGGCATCCCGTCCAACTACAAGGTACTGTTCCTGCAGGGCGGCGCCACGCAGATGTTCGCGCAGATCCCGATGAACCTGCTGGCTGGCGGTTCGGCGGATTACGTGGTCACCGGTTCGTGGTCGAAGAAGGCCATCAAGGAGGCCCAGCGCGTCGGCAAGGCACGTCTGGCGGGCTCCACCGAGGCCGACGCCTTCACTCGTCTGCCGGGTGCCGGTGAGCTGAGCTTCGATCCGTCGGCCGCGTACGTGCATCTGTGCACCAACGAGACCATCCACGGCGTCGAGATGTTCGACCTGCCGGAGACGGCGGCCGGCGTGCCGGTGGTGGCCGACATGAGCTCGCACATCCTGTCGCGTCCGATGGATGTCTCGAAGTACGGGCTGATCTACGCCGGTGCGCAAAAGAACATCGGCCCGGCTGGTCTCGTCATCGTGATCGTCCGCGAAGACCTGCTGGGCAAGGCCGCGCCCACCACCCCGACGGTGATGGATTTTTCGGTGATGGCCGAGAACGGCTCGATGCTCAACACGCCGCCCACTTTCAGCATTTATCTGGCCGGCCTGATCTTCAAGCACCTGCTTGCCCAGGGCGGCGTGGCGGCGGTCGAGGCAGCCAACATCGCCAAGGCCCGGCGGCTGTACGACGCCATCGACGGCAGCGGTGGCTTCTACCGCAACCCGGTGGCGGTCGATTGCCGCTCGCGCATGAACGTGCCGTTCACCCTGGCCGATGGCGCGCTGGATGCCGCATTCCTCGCCGCCGCCGCCGAGCGCCGGCTGGAGGGGCTGAAAGGCCACAAGTCGGTGGGTGGCATGCGGGCGTCGATCTACAACGCCATGTCGCTCGAAGGCGTCGACGCGCTGGTCGAGCTGATGCAGGATTTCGCTGCGCGCCGGGCGTGAGCGGCGCATTTTCAGGAGAGGGCATGAACGAGGGGATGCTGCAGGAGCTGGGCGTGGTTCGCGCCCAGATCGACGCCATCGACGCACAGATCCTGGCGCTGCTCAACGAGCGCGCCAGATGCGCCCAGCACGTGGGTGAAATCAAGGCTAGGTACGGCGAGATCGGGCAGGTGTATCGCCCCGAGCGCGAAGCCCAGGTGCTGCGCCGCATCCAGGACCTCAACGCCGGGCCGCTGCCCGACGAGAGCGTCACCTTCTTCTTCCGGGAGGTGATGTCCGCCTGCCTGTCCCTCGAGAACCCCCTCGGCGTGGCCTTCCTTGGCCCGCTGGGTACCTTTTCCGAGAGCGCCGCGGTCAAGCACTTTGGCCATGCCGCACGGCTGGCGCCCCAGGGCAGCATCGACGACGTGTTCCGTGAAGTCGAAGCCGGCCATGCCCAATATGGGGTGGTGCCGGTCGAGAACTCCACTGAAGGCGCCGTCGGCCGCACCCTTGATCTGCTCTTCGGCACCTCGCTCAAGATCTGCGGCGAAGTGGTCGTGCGCATCCATCAGCACCTGATGACCCGCGAGACCAGCCTTGGCAGCATCCGCAAGGTGTATTCCCATGCCCAGTCCCTGGCCCAGTGCCACGAGTGGCTCAACCGCTCGCTGCCGGGCGTGCCGCGGATTCCCGTCGGCAGCAACGCCGAAGCGGCCCGGCTGGCGTCCCTCGAGCCGGGCGCCGCGGCGATTGCCGGCGAAGCCGCCTCCGAGCGCTACGATCTGCCGCGGCTGGTCGAGAACATCGAAGACGAGCCCAACAACACCACCCGCTTCTTCGTGCTCGGCCGTCACGACGCCGGCCGCTCCGGCGCCGACAAGACCTCGCTGATCCTGTCCGCCAGCAACCGCCCCGGCGCGATGCACGAGCTGCTCGCCCCGCTGGCAGACGCCGGCGTGTCCATGAGCCGTCTCGAATCCCGCCCGGCCCGCGCGGCGCTGTGGGAATACGTGTTCTACGTGGACCTGGAAGGCCACCGCGACGACCCGGCCGTCAAGGCCGCCCTCGACGCGCTGACCGCCCGTGCCGCCTATCTCAAGGTTCTGGGTTCCTACCCCCAGGCCGTGTACTGATCTCTCCTGGAGTCTCCGATGCGTTTGTGTGATCTGGCGCCCGCCCACATCCGGGCGATCTCTCCCTATCAGCCCGGCAAGCCGATTTCCGAACTGGCCCGCGAGATGGGGCTGGCCGAGGAATCCATCGTCAAGCTCGCCTCCAACGAGAACCCACTTGGTGTGGGCGAAAAGGCGCGCGCCGCGATGCAGGCCTCCCTCGCCGACATCGCCCGCTACCCGGACGGCAACGGCTTCGAGCTGAAGGACGCCCTGTGCCGCCGCTACGGCGTGGCGATGAACCAGATCGTCCTCGGCAACGGCTCCAACGACATCCTCGAGATGGTCGCCGGCGCCTTCCTCGGCCCCGACCGCGACGCGATCTACGCCCAGCACGCCTTCGCCGTCTATCCGCTCGCCACCCAGGCGGCCGGCGCCCGCGGCATCGAAGTGCCGGCCAAGAGTTTCGGCCACGATCTCGACGCCATGCTGGCGGCGATCACGCCGGCCACCCGCGTCATCTTCATCGCCAACCCCAACAACCCCACCGGCACCTTCGTGCCCGGCGCCGAGCTCGAGGCCTTCCTCGCCCGCGTGCCGCAGGACGTGCTGGTGGTGCTGGACGAGGCCTACACCGAATACCTCGCCCCGGCCGACCGCTACGACGCCATCGCCTGGGTTGCCCGTTTCCCCAACCTGCTGGTGAGCCGCACCTTCTCCAAGGCCTACGGCCTGGCCGGTCTGCGTGTGGGCTACGGCATTGGCAACCCGGCGGTGATCGACCTGCTCAACCGGGTGCGCCAGCCGTTCAATGTGTGCATTCCGGGCCTTGCTGCCGCGGCTGCCGCGCTGTTCGACGACGAGTTCCTCCAGCGCAGCTTCGAGCTCAACGCCGCCGGCATGACGCAGCTGTGCGACGGCTTCAAGCGCCTCGGGCTGGAGTGGATTCCGTCCTACGGCAACTTCGTCACCTTCAAGGTGGGCGATGGCGCCGGTGTCAATCAGCGCCTGCTGCGCCAGGGCGTGATCGTCCGCCCCATCGGCGGCTACGGCATGCCCGAATGGCTGCGCGTTTCCATCGGCCTCGAGAGCGAGAACGCCCGCTTCCTCGAAGCCCTGCCCGCAGCCCTGGCCTGAGCGGTGCCCGGCGTGAAGAAGATCGACAAGCTGGTCGTCTGCGGCGTCGGCCTGATCGGTGGCTCCTTCGCGCTCGCGCTGCGCAAGGCGGGCCTGGTCAATCGCATCGTCGGTGTGGGGCGTCGCCCTGAGCCGCTCGCCAAGGCCCGCGAACTCGGCCTCATCGACGAAATCTCCACCGACTGGGCGGATGCGCTGCAGGGCGCGGATCTGGTCTTGCTGGCCATGCCGGTCGGCCAGATGGACGCCGTGGCCGCCGCCATTGCGCCGCATCTGGGCCCTGACACCATCGTCACCGACGCCGGCAGCACCAAGCGCGACGTGATCGAGGCGATCTACCGTCACCTGGGCCATCGTCTACCCAATGTGGTGCCCGCGCACCCCATCGCCGGCGCCGAGAAGAGCGGCCCGGCGGCTGCCCGCGCCGAGCTTTACGCCGGTCGCAAGGTGGTTGTCACGCCGCTGCCCGAGAACCGCCCCGAGGCCATCGCCCGGGTGCGGGATGCCTGGGCCGCCTGCGGCGCCGTGCTCCACGAGATGAGCCCGCAGGAGCACGATCGCGTCTTCGCGGCCGTCAGTCACCTGCCGCACCTGCTAGCCTTCGGGCTGGTGCATGATCTCGCCGGCCGCGCCAACGCCGAGCAGCTCTTCAGCTACGCCGCCAGCGGCTTCCGGGATTTCACCCGGGTTGCCGGCAGCCATCCCGAGATGTGGCGGGACATCTGCGTGGCTAATCGCCATTCGTTGCTGGCCGAACTCGACGCATATTTATCCGAACTGGCCTATCTGCGCGCCCTGCTGGTGGCGGGCGATGGCCCGGCGCTGGAGGCGGTCTTCGACGAGGCCAGCCGCGCCCGCAACACCTGGGCCGACAAGGCCTTTCCGGCCACGCCTTCGGGCGAGTGAGCCGGTTTCCCCAATGTCGAGCGCTTCGTCCGCCGTCCGGCAGTGCCTGCCGGCCGCGGCCCGACGTGCCACCCTCTGAATCAGGAGTCCCCCATGGAATTCATTGATCTGCCGCCGATGCTGAAGGCCGCAGGCACCGTGCGCCTGCCCGGCTCGAAGAGCATCTCCAACCGCGTGCTGCTGCTGGCGGCGCTGGCCGAGGGCGAGACCCTCGTCGAGGCGCTGCTCGACTCCGACGACACCCGGGTCATGCGCAATGCCATCGTCGCCCTGGGCGTGCCGGTGGCGGAGGAGGGCGACGCGCTGCGGGTGACGGGCTGCGGAGGCCGATTTGGTCAGCTCAAGGCCGATCTCTTCGTGGGCAACTCCGGCCTCAGCATCCGCACCCTGGTGCCGGCCATCGTGGCCAGCCTGTCGGGCTGTAGCGATGCCGATGCGGTGGTGAGCCTGTCGGGCGTGCCGCGCATGCACGAGCGGCCCATCGGCGATCTGGTGGATGGCCTCAAGCAGCTGGGCGCGTGCGTGGAATGGCTGGGGCAGGAGGGCTATCCGCCCCTCGCGCTCAAGCCGGCGCAGCTGGGCGCCGAGCGCGTCAGCGTGCGCGGCAACGTGTCCAGCCAGTTTCTCACCGGGCTGCTGCAGGCGGCCCCGCTGGTGGCCCGCGACAAGCCCCTCGTCATCGACGTGGAAGGCGAGCTCATCAGCCGGCCCTACGTCGAGATCACCCTCAACCTGATGGAGCGCTTCGGCGTGATCGTCCAGCGAGAAGGCTGGAGCCGCTTCATCGTGCCGGCCGGCCAACGCTACGTGTCGCCGGGCCGGATCGCCGTCGAGGGTGACGCCTCCACGGCCAGCTACTTCCTTGCCGCGGGTGCGCTGGGCGGTGGCCCCGTGCGGGTGGTCGGCGCGGGCAAGCGCAGCATCCAGGGCGACGTCAAGTTTGCCGAGGCGCTCGCCGAAATGGGCGCTGAGATCACCTGGGGCGACGACTGGATCGAGGCCCGCGGCCCGGCGTCCGGCAAGCTCAAGGCCATCGACCTGGACCTCAACCACATCCCCGATGCCGCGATGACCCTGGCCGTGGCTGCGCTATTCGCCGACGGCATCACCCATCTGCGCAACATCGGCAGCTGGCGGGTCAAGGAAACCGACCGCATTGCCGCCATGGCCACCGAACTGCGCAAGCTCGGCGCGGAGGTCGAGGAGTTCCCCGAGAGCATCCGCATCACCCCGCCAGCCCAACTGCAGCGCGCCGTGATCGACACCTACGAGGATCACCGGGTCGCGATGTGTTTCTCGCTGGCCACCCTGGGCGGCCCGTACGTGCGCATCAACGACCCGAAGTGCGTGAACAAGACCTTCCCGGAATACTTCACCACCTTTGCCGGCATCGCCACGCCGGTGCCGGTGATTGGCATCGACGGCCCGTCGGCGTCCGGCAAGGGCACGGTCGGTGCGCGCGTTGCCGAGGCGCTGGGCTTCGGGCACCTGGATAGCGGTTCCCTGTATCGCCTCGTGGCGCTGGCCGGGATGCGCGAAGGCGTGGCGCTGGACGACGAAGTGGCGCTCGCCCGCATCGCGTCGAACCTGCCGGCGCGCTTCGAAGGCGACACGGTGTTCCTGGCCGGTGACGACGTGACCAACGCCATCCGCAGCGAAGCCTGCTCGGTCGGCGCTTCCAGGGTGGCCGTCCTGCCGGCGGTCCGCGAGGCCTTGTTCTGGCGCCAGCGCGCCTACCGCAAGGCGCCCGGGCTGGTGGCTGAAGGGCGCGACATCGGCTCGGTGATCTTCCCCGATGCCCCGGTCAAGATCTTCCTCACCGCGTCCGCCGAGGCGCGCGCCGAACGTCGATATAAGCAGTTGATCGATAAAGGAATGCCTGCTAGTATGGACGATCTGCTCAGTGACTTGCGTGATCGCGACGCCCGGGATTCCCAGCGCGCCGTCGCGCCGCTGAAAAGAAGCGAGGATGCAGCGCTGCTCGACACATCGGAAATGACCATCCAACAGGCGGTCGATTTCGTGCTTCAGCAGGCCGCGACACTTCGCAGCTGACGCCTTCCGCAGCCCACCCTGGGCGCGGAAGTTTTTCAACCAACCGCCGTGTCACAACGGTTGTAAGGTTCTTTTTTTCTATGTCCACTGCCACCCCTGCTTCCTTCGAGGAAAGTTTTGCCGCGCTGTTTGAGGAGTCCCTCAATCGCCAGGAAATGCGCGCCGGTGAAGTCATCACCGCCGAAGTCGTGCGTATCGACCAGAACTTCGTGGTCGTCAACGCCGGCCTGAAGTCCGAGAGCTACATCCCCCTCGACGAATTCCGCACCGACCGCGGTGAGCTGGCCGCCCAGGTCGGCGACTACGTCCAGGTTGCCATCGAGCAGCTCGAAGACGGCTACGGCGAAACCCGCCTTTCCCGCGACAAGGCCAAGCGCATCGCCGCCTGGAACGACCTCGACAAGGCCCTGAACGACGCGATCCTCGTCAAGGGCATGATCACCGGCAAGGTGAAGGGTGGCCTGACCGTCATGGTCAATGGCATTCGCGCCTTCCTCCCGGGTTCCCTGGTTGACATGCGTCCGGTCAAGGACACCACCCCGTTCGAAGGCAAGGAATTCGAATTCCGCGTCATCAAGCTCGACCGCAAGCGCAACAACGTTGTCGTTTCCCGTCGCGCCGTCCTCGAAGCCTCCATGGGTGAAGAGCGTCAGAAGCTCCTCGAAACCCTCAAGGAAGGCACCGTCGTCAAGGGTATCGTCAAGAACATCACCGACTACGGCGCGTTCGTGGATCTGGGCGGCATCGACGGCCTGCTGCACATCACCGACCTGGCCTGGCGCCGTGTGCGTCACCCGTCGGAAGTCCTCTCCGTGGGCGACGAACTCGAAGCCAAGGTGCTCAAGTTCGACCAGGAGAAGAACCGCGTCTCCCTGGGCCTCAAGCAGCTGGGCGAAGATCCGTGGGTCGGCATCTCCCGTCGTTACCCGCAGGGCACCCGTCTGTTCGGCAAGGTCACCAACATCACCGACTACGGTGCGTTCGTTGAAGTCGAGCAGGGCATCGAAGGCCTGGTCCACGTCTCCGAAATGGACTGGACCAACAAGAACATCCACCCGACCAAGGTTGTCCAGCTGGGCGACGAAGTCGAAGTGATGATCCTCGAGATCGACGAAGACCGTCGCCGCATCTCCCTGGGCATGAAGCAGTGCATGTCCAACCCGTGGGACGATTTCGCCATCAACCACAAGAAGGGCGACAAGGTCCGTGGTCAGATCAAGTCCCTGACCGACTTCGGCGTGTTCATCGGCCTGGAAGGCGGCATCGACGGTCTGGTTCACCTGTCCGACCTGTCGTGGTCCCTGTCT
>JAKLLO010000166.1 GCA_023150095.1 Zoogloea sp.
GTCGATGAAGCTGACGCGCTGCTTGCTGACGGTGCCCAGCACGGTGCCGTCGGCGTTGCGGACAGTGCCGGCGCCGGTGGCGGTCGAGTAGCTGACGGTGATGCCGTTGCTGTTCTTGATCTCCCAGGTCCAGCCGGTGGCGGTCTGGGTGGCCTTGCCGGTGAGGGCGAGGCCGTTCAGCCCGCTGAGGGTGAATTCGCCGCGCTGGCTGGCGGGGCCGTCGGTGTTGGTGGCTGAGAGGATCAGGCCGATGCCGGTGACGCCCGCCGACTTGTAGGCGGCGCCGGTAAAGCCCAGGGTCTGGCGGATGTAGTTGGTGGTGCTCGGGGCGAGGTCGGCGTTGAAGGCGCTCAGGTCCTGGCTGTAGTTGACGGTGCCTTCGAGGAACTTGAAGGGGGCTGCCGGGTTGGTGATGTCGGTGAAGCTGCCGACGAGGCGGCCGTTCTTCGGCTCGGTGGTGCCGTCGAGGGCGATGGTCGGCGTGCCGATCTCGAGGTTTCCGTCGAAGCGGTGGTGGGGGCTGATGAGGCTGCCGACGAAGCGCGAGGATTTGGTGCCCTGGTTGCCGGCGGCGTCGCTGACGACGACCTTGAGGGCGCTGCTGCCGTCGCCCTTGAGGGCGTCGAGGCTGCCGCTGCCGGCCCACACCTGGGCCTCATCGCGGCTGCCGTCGTAGGTGAAGCTGAGGCTGGTCACGGTGCGGGTGCTGTCGCCGGTCATCGGGTAGAAGTTGCCGGCCGCGGTGTAGCGGCCGGCGGCGTCGCGGGTGAGGGTGCCGGTGAGGCCGGTGAGGGGCGTGCTGGCGCCGGTTTCAAGGCTGCGGACGCGGGTGAATTCCCAGGTGACGCCGCTGGCGGCGGGGCGGACGGTGGCGTGATATTCGCGCTTGGTGCGGCCCGCGACGAAGGTGCATTCGAAGTAGTTGGCGGTGAAGGGATACGGAACCATGCACGTGCTGTTGCCGCTGCTGACCTGCGGGCCACTGGGGCTGGGCAGCGTGTCGGCGGCCCAGGCCATCAGCGAGAGGTGGTCGATGACCTGCACGGCATCCACGCCCTGCTGGAAATCGCCCTTGAGCAGCGCGTTCTGCTGGTCGAGGGAGCCAGTGCCGGCGTCGTTGGCGATGGACAGGATGCTGGTGCGCAGGTCGGCGAAGATCTGCCGGGCCTGCTGCAGCGAGGTGCCGGCGGAGAGGGCGGTTCGGGCCTGATCCCTGGCAGTGGCGGCGTCGGTGACGAGGTGGGTGTTGGCGGCTGCGTCGTCGAGGCTGGCCTTGGCGGAATCACTGGCGTACTTGCCGATGGCGGCGTCGAGGCCGGCCTGCATGCGGCTGGCGTCGATGCTGTCGAGGCGGCCGTCCTTCAGGTCGTCGGCGAGGTGGCTGGCGAGGCTGGAGACGCCCATCGACAGGCCGCTGGCAACCTCGGCCAGGGCGGCGAGGCGGGCGGCGAGGCGGCCGGATTCGGTGTTGTCGAGCACCTTGCCGCTGCCGCGGCTGATCAGGACGGGCGTTGCGAACATGTCGCTCACCTGGAACATCACCTGGATGGCGGCGTTCTCCTGCTTGATGGTGTCGGCGGTGACGCCGCTGGCGAGGGAACCACGGGAGGTGTCGAGCACGCGGGTGGCGGCGAGGTTGGTGAAGATGTTGATGCCGAATTCCTGGCGCAGGTTATCGACCACCGCGCTGATCTGGCTGCTGGCGTCGAAAGGCTTGTCGGTGCCGCTGGCTTCGTCGAAATAGGTGCAGGTGGGCGAGCCCTTGACGGCGGCGATCACCGCGCCGGTGTAGCCGCTGACCGGGATGACGGCCCGGCCGTTGATGCCGACGCTGGCGGTGCCGAGGAGCTCGCCCGTGGCCTTGCGCAGCTCGACGGTGCAGCCGGGGGAAAACTGGCCCAGGGATGGCGTGACGGTGACTTCCACTGATGCGGGCGTGCTGGCCGGGGTGCTGGCGCTGCCGCCGCCACCTCCACCTCCGCCGCCGCAGGCCGAAAGAGTGAGGGCGCCGCCGAGGGCGAGGGCAATGGGAGTGAGTCTGATAGCCATCCGTTCTTCCTGTGGTGAAATCTGCTGCGTATTGATATCGAGTAGTCAGATTGGAAGGCTATCATGCCGTTCACTTACTGTGAATGTTGACAGTAAAATTCTCTTCGGCTGAATGAGTGACTCGGCTTACAGACGAGCGCGTGCCGCCTGCGGCACGAAGCGGCAGGCGGCGGATGGTTTGACGGGGGATCAGCGTTTGCTGGCGGGGTAGCCGGCGTTGTCGAGCAGGCCGTTCCAGGCGGAAGCGGCGAAGCCCATTTCGCTTTCGCGGCCGACGGTGAGGGTCGGCACGAAGGGCTCCTTGCCGAAGCGGGCCTTAAAGGCGGCGACGTCTTCGGCGGATTCGAGCCTGGTTTCGGAGAACGGCACGCCGCGCTGGTTGAGCAGCGCGCGGCCGTCGTCGCAGGGCTTGCCGCATTCGCGGCCGGTGTAGAGGGTGACCGGGTAGGTCTCGGCGGCCTTGCGGGTGGCGAAGGGCAGCTGGGCGTTGCCCTTGTTGGGCTGGACCTTGCGCTCCTCGAACTTCTTGACCTCCTGGGGCGGGGGCTGGTCGCTGTATTGCACGCGGCCGTCCTTGTCCACCCAGCGGTAGGCGGTCTGGGCCGCGGCCGGCAGGGCCGCGGCGAGGAGCATCAGGGCGAGGAGGCGTCGGCTTGTCATGAGGTCACCATGCCGCTGTGGCGCAGGAGGGCGTCCACCTGCGGTTCGCGGCCGCGGAAGGCCTTGAAGGAGTCGAGCGCCGGCCGGCTGCCCCCGACGGCCAGGATCTCGTTCCAGAAGCGCTCGCCGGTCTCGGCGTCGAGCACGCTGCCCTTCGGGCGGCCGCTTTCCTCGAAGGCGGCGAAGGCGTCGGCGGAGAGCACCTCGGCCCACTTGTAGCTGTAGTAGCCCGCCGCGTAGCCGCCGGCGAAGATGTGGCTGAAGCTGTTGGGGAAGCGGTGCCATTCGGGCGGCACGAGCACCGCGACTTCCTTGCGCACTTCGGCCAGCAGGTCCATCACGTGCTGGTGGGCGGGGTCGAAATCCATGTGCAGGAGCAGGTCGAACAGCGAGAACTCCAGCTGGCGCACGGTCTGCATGCCGCTCTGGAAGTTCTTGGCGGCGAGCATCTTGTCGAAGAGCTCACGCGGCAGGGGTTCGCCGGTGTCGGCGTGGGCGGTCATCTCGCGCACCACGTCCCATTCCCAGCAGAAGTTTTCCATGAACTGACTGGGCAGCTCGACGGCGTCCCATTCCACGCCGTGGATGCCGGAGACGGCGAGATCGTCCACCCGGGTGAGCAGGTGGTGCAGGCCGTGGCCGGCTTCGTGGAAGAGGGTGATCACGTCGTCGTGGCTGAAGGTGGCGGGCTTGCCACCCACCGGGCCAGGGAAGTTGCACACCAGGTAGGCCACCGGCGTCTCGATGCCGTGGGCGAGGCGGCGGCGGGTGATCGCCGAATCCATCCAGGCGCCGCCCTTCTTGGTGTCGCGGGCGTAGAGGTCGAGGTAGAACTGGCCGATGAGCTGGCCGTCGCGCTCGATGCGGAAGAAGCGCACGTCCGGGTGCCACACGGGGCCGGTGTCGGGCTTGATCTGCACCTGATAGAGGCGCTCGACCACCTTGAACAGGCCGTCCAGCACCTTGGGCTCGGGCAGGTATTCCTTCACTTCCTGCTCGGAGAAGGCGTACTGGGCGACGCGGAGCTTCTCGGAGACGTACGAGGCATCCCACGGCTCCAGCGGGTCGAGGCCCAGCTCGTCCTTGGCGAAGGCCTTGAGTTCGGCCAGATCGCGCTCGGCGAAGGGCTTGGCCTTGACGGCGAGCTCGCGCAGGAAGCCGAGCACCTGCTCGGTGGATTCGGCCATCTTGGGCACCAGCGAGACGTCGGCGTAGTGGCGGTAGCCGAGCATCTTCGCCTCTTCGGCGCGCAGGGCGAGGATCTGCTTGATGAGCGGGCCGTTGTCCCATTCGGGCTTGCTGTAGCCGTTATCCACCTCGGCGGCACGGGTGGCGTAGGCGCGGTACAGCGTCTCGCGCAGGCTGCGGCTGTCGGCGTACTGCATCACCGGGAGGTAGGACGGCATCTTGAGGCCGAACTTCCAGCCTTCCACGCCGGCCTTTTCGGCGGCTTCGCGGGCGGCGGCGATCACGTCGGCGGGAAGGCCGGCGAGCTCGGCCTCATCGGTGACCACGTGGCTGTAGGCGTTGGTGGCGTCGAGCAGGTTCTCGGAGAACTTGGCGCCGAGGCCGGCGAGTTCTTCCTGGATGGCCTGGAAGCGGGGCTTCTGGTCGTCGGGCAGTTCGGCGCCGGAGAGGCGGAAGCCGCGCAGTTCGTTGTCGATGATGCGCTGGCGGGCCGGGCTGAGGGTGGCAAAGGCCTCGCTATTCCGGATCGATTTATATTTTTCAAAAAGCTTAAGGTTTTGCCCTAATTCGGCGTAAAAACGGGTGACCTCGGGCAGCATGACGTTGTACGCCTCGCGCCATTCGGGCGTGTCCATCACGCTGTGCATGTGCGCGGCGATGCCCCAGGCGCGGCCCAGGCGCTCGCCATCGTTCTCGATGGGTTCGACGAAGTTGTCCCAGGTGGGCGGCGTGGGGTCGTCCTGCAGGCGCGCGATGGTGGCGCCCAGGGCGTCCAGCAGGCTGCGCACGGCGGGCTCAACATGGGCCGGCTCGATCGCGTCGAAGCGCGGCAGGCCGGAAAGATCGAGAAGGGGCGAGGTGGCTGGCGTTGTGGTCATGGCTGTCGGGGACGTGTTCGATTGAATGGTTTTATTGTGCCGAATTCCGGGCGGGGTGTCGCCTATGCCGGGGATAGGCGCGTATGTCTGACATGGGGTTGTATGAATTGGTTTGAAAGGGGCACGGTGTGACCGACAAGGCGTTGAATCTTTCGGAGCAGGCCTTCCTGCACACGATTTCCCAGGAACTCGAGGAAGGCGAACTGCGCTTTCCGACGTCGATGGAAGTGACGATGCGGGTGCTCGAGGCGCTCGATGATCCGGACATGGATCTGGGGCGGATGTCGGCGATGGTGGCGGCCGAGCCTTTGCTGGCGGCGCGCACCGTGGCGCTGGCCAACTCGGCCTGGTACAACCCGGGCGGCCGGCTGGTGACCGACGTGCCGAAGGCGCTGGTGCGCATCGGTTTCGGCAAGCTGCGGGCGCTGGCGATGGCGGTGGCGGCCGAACAGCTGATCCACCGGGATGTGCTGGGGCCTTTCCAGCCGATGATCCGCAAGCTGTGGGCGCACTGCGTGGATGTGGCGGCGACGGCTTCGGTGCTGGCGCGCAAGTGCACCAAGCTCGACCGGGACGCGGCCTTCTTTGCCGGTATGGTGCACGACATCGGCCAGTTCTTCCTGCTCGCCCGGGTGTGGGAATACCCCGAGATGCTGAAGGACGACAGCCCGCTGTCGGATCTGGTGCGGGTGTGGCATGCGCCGATCGGCCGGGCGGTGCTGGCGGCAATGAACATGCCCCAGGAGCTGGTGGATGCGGTGGACGACCCGGAGCTGTACGGCGGTGCGTGGCCGCCGGACTGCATCCCGGATCTGATCTTCGTGGCCAACCTGATCGCCGAGACGCCCAACCCCTTCTCGCCGGAGCCCGAGGATCTGCGCCACGGCCTCGCCAAGGCGGCGACCCTGGGGCTGGACGAAGTGCGGCTGGCCGAGGTGCTGGCCGAGTCGGTGGAGGAGCGTCAGGCGTTGATCAACCTGTTCAACGTGATCTGAGCGGCTGCTGCCCTTGAAACGAAACAACCCGCCGGAAGGCGGGTTGTTGCTTTGTGGGGCCGGAAGAGCGAGGCCGGTCAGAGGGTCTGGCCGGTGAGCTTTTCGTAGGCTTCCACGTACTTGGCGGCGGTGCGCTCGATGACTTCGGCGGGCAGCTTGGGGCCGGGGGCGACCTTGCCCCAGTCGAGGGTCTCGAGGTAGTCGCGCACGTACTGCTTGTCGTAGCTCGGGGGGCTGATGCCCACGGCGTAGCTGTCGGCGGGCCAGAAGCGGGAGGAATCCGGCGTCAGGGCTTCGTCGATGAGGTGCAGGGTGCCGGCAGCGTCGATGCCGAACTCGAACTTGGTGTCGGCGATGATGATGCCGCGGGTGGCGGCGTAGTCGGCGGCCTGGGTGTACAGGGCGATGGCGGCGTCACGGGCCTCACTGACGAGCTGGGCGCCGGTCTTGCCGGTGCCCTTGAGGGCGTCGGCGAGGAGGGCGTCGGTGCGGGCCTGGGCTTGCTCGAAGCTGATGTTCTCGTCGTGATCGCCCACGTCGGCCTTGCTGGCCGGGGTGAAGATCGGGGCGGGGAGCTTCTGGGCCTGCTGCAGGCCGGCGGGGAGCTGGATGCCGCAGATGGCGCCGGTTTCCTGGTAGTCCTTCCAGCCGGAGCCGATGACGTAGCCACGCACCACGGCTTCGATCGGCAGCGGGGTGAGGCGCTTGACCACCAGCGCGCGGCCGCGGACCTGTTCGCGCTCGTCGGCGGCGACCACGGTTTCCGGGTCGATGCCGGTGAGCTGGTTGGGGACGATGTGGCCGAGGCGGGCAAACCAGAAGCCGGCCATGGCGGTGAGCACTTGGCCCTTTTGCGGAATCGGATCCGGCAGGATCACGTCGAAGGCCGACAGGCGGTCGGAGGTGACGATGAGCAGCTTGTCGGCGTCGACGGCGTAGATGTCGCGCACCTTGCCGCGGCCCAGGAGGGCCAGGCTGCGGATGGAGGATTCGAAGAGCGGAGTGGTCACGGTCGAAAGTCCGTTGGACAAAACGAGATTATAGCGGTGAGGGGAGGGTGTGACGAGACGCGCACACCCTCCGCGGGGATGGGGCTAGTGCCCGCCTTCGGCTTCGGCCAGGTGCTTGCGCATGCGGCGGGTGCCGAGGGCGACGATCAGGGCGATGACCGGGATCGCCGCGGCGGTGAGGCCTTCGGGCGTCAGCGGCTCGATCTGGTGCTTCACGCCCTTGGCGAGGTATTGCACCAGCTGCGAGGCGTAGTAGGTGATCGCCACCACCGACAGGCCCTCGACGGTTTCCTGCAGGTGCAGCTGGAGCTTGGCGCGCCGGTTCATCTGGGCCAGGAGTTCCTGGTTCTGGCGTTCGAGTTCGACCTCGACCCGGGTGCGCAGGAGCTGGCTGTTGCGGGCCACGCGGCTGGAGAGATCCTCCTGCCGGCGGGCCATGGTGACGCAGGTGTTCATCGCCGGCAGCAGGCGGCGTTCCATGAACTCGTGGAAGGTCGGCAGGCCCGAGATGCGCTGCTCGCGGAGTTCGGCGATGCGTTGCATCACCAGGCTGTGATAGGCCCGGGCGGCGCCGAAGCGGAAGGTGGTGCGGGCCACCGAATGCTCGACCTCGGCGGCCATGGTGGTGAGGTCGGCGAGCACGCTGCGCTCATCCTCGGGCGTGCGGGCGGAGCCGGTGCGGTCCATCAGGTCGGCGAGGCGCTGCTCGGCGGTGCCGATCATGCGGCCGACGTCCTTGGCCACCGGGAAGGCCAGCAGGGCCATCAGGCGGTAGGTCTCGATCTCGACGAGGCGCTGCACGGTGCGGCCCGACTGGCGGCGGGTGAGGGACACGTCGATCACCAGGAAGCGCGAGAAGCCGTCTTCGAACAGGAAATCGGTGAACACCCAGGCGGCGCCGTCGGCCACCTTGGCGCCGACCATCTGGGTGCCGGTGGGCGACAGCTTGGCCATCACGCTCTCGGGCGTCACCTCGGCGGCGGAGCGCAGCTCGACGTGGGTGGCGACGATGAGCTTGCCGGGCATCTGGCGCAGCCAGTCCTGGGGCACCACGGCGAGGGCCGAGGTGCTGCCGTCCAGCCCTTCGCCGCGGGCCACCGGGCGGAAGAAGGTGTAGCTGGAGAACTCGTTGTGGAGTTCCCACTTCAGCTGGAAGCTGCCGAAGTCGATCAGCCGGTGGCTGCCTTCGGCGTCGATGGCCTGGCCGAGACGGGTGCCCAGGTCAATCAAGTGCGCGAGCGCGGCGCCGGCGGGCTCGCCGTTGTGGTGCATCGCGAGGTAGCTGATCAGCGTCGGGCTTTCCAGCGGCACCGGCGGGCGGGCGTGGAATTCGTCGTTGAGGGCCTGGCGCAGGTCGTGCTCGGCGAAGTAGTCGGGCAGGGTCATGGTGTCAGGTGAACGGCGCTGGCCGCGAGGCGTGATCGGGCAGCCATCTTGCCGTTACGGCAGACGGGCTGGCAAGGTCGGGGAAACCCGCGGCCGTGGCGGGCGTCACAGCTTGTTGTTGCGGTGCAACAAAATCAGCGGATCAGGAGCAGCCCGAGGGTGCCGAGGAGGCAGGCGGCGAGCACCACGAAGCCGATGCCAAGCTGGCGCACGCGGCTGCGGAGCTCTTCGGTGGCGCGGATGAGCTCGGCGTTCTGGGTGGCGAGGGCGGCGAGGAGTTCGGCGCTTTCCTGCTGGCGGGCGCCCACGTCGGCGAGGCGGGCATCGAGGGCGTCGATGCGTTCCCCGAAGGACGGGGCGCTGCTGGCCGGTGTCTCGGCTGGGGCGGGCGGCGTGGCTTCGCGCTTGCCGACTTTCTGCCACAGCTTGCGGGCGCCCTGGGCGAGTTCGGGCGCCTTGGCGATGACGTCGGTCCAGGGGATGGCGCTGAACAGGGCGGACCAGGGCACGGGCATCGGGGAATGTCTCCAGAAAATGAAACAGGGCCGGAAATCTCCGGCCCTGGGTGTGACACGCGGCGGCGGGCGAAGTGCCCGGCTTGGCCTGGCTTAGCGGATGACCTGGTTCAGGGCGCCGCTCTTGTAGGCTGCGGCGATCTTGTCGAGGCTGATCGGCTTGATCTTGCTGGCGTTGCCGGCGGTGCCGAAGGCTTCGAAGCGGGCCTTGCAGACCAGCTTGGCGGCCTCGCGGGCCGGCTTGAGGAACTCGCGCGGGTCGAACTTGGAGGGGTTCTCGACGAAGAACTTGCGGATCGCGCCGGTCATGGCGAGGCGGATGTCGGTGTCGATGTTGATCTTGCGCACGCCGTACTTGATGCCGCGGACGATCTCTTC
>JAKLLO010000167.1 GCA_023150095.1 Zoogloea sp.
TACGGGGCAACAACACCCTGCGCCGCACCAACTGGTTCAACGGCCGCTACCTCACCGCCGAAGCCCTGTCGCGGCAGGACGTTTATTTTGACGCCCGCGCCCGCCTCAACGCCCAGGCCATGATGCCCGGCATCGCCTGGGGCCTCGGGCTGGCCGCCGACGGCCTCAACCAGACCGACATCGATTCCGAATCCCGCGTCGGCGGTGTCTCGCCGACGGCCGAGATCGTGCTCGCCCCGGGCCTCGCCTTCGACGCCATCGGACGCCCCATCGTGGTCTCGCAGCCCTTCTTCGTCTTCACCATCGAGCAGCTTCTGGGCGCCTATCGCAAGACGCCCGAGAAGGTGATCGGCGGCGGAAATGACTTCACCCCCTGCGTCTGCCTCGCGCCGGACCCCGCCGGCCCCACCGGCGGCAGCGCCGGACTGCCCTCAGGCCCCTACCTGCTGATCATCCAGGCCAGCGAGAGCGAATCCGGCGGCGCCAAGGTGATGGGCGAGATCTGCGGCGGCGCGGCGTCGGCCAACTGCAAGGCCGACACCTGGCGCGGCGGCTTCGGCCTGTCGCTGGCGCGCTTCCCGGTGGATACGCCTTTCCGGCAGGATCTGCAGTCCGTCTGGGATCTGCGCGGCACCCTCTCGGCCTACTACTTCGACGTGTTCGAGCACCCGCTCTGGAAGCGCTGGGACCCGCGCTTCGGCACCGACGCCACCTTCAACGCCGACACCGGCGTGGGCCGCCACGACACCAGCGCCGTTCCCCTCGCCATGGTCTATCTGGGCGAGGACGGCAGCATCCTGTTCCTCGACCAGTGGATCCCCCGCCGCACCATCGCCAACAGCCAGGCCGACGACTGGCACCGCACCCGCTTCGGCGCCCCGCCCCGGGCCGCCGCCTGGGCGCGCATCCACCAGTTCCAGTGCATGCTGGCCGAAAGCATCGCCCAGCGCCCGGTGGACCCGGACGGCAACAACCTCTTCACTCGCGGCTTCCGCCACATCCCGCCGATCGGCTTCCTGCCGATCCAGCCACGGGCTACCGACGGCGAGTTCGACACCGGCTTCGACACCATCGACAAGATGCTCGCGGCCGCCCAGGGCAGCCGCTGGCTGGTTTCGCCGCTGGTCAAGAGCGCCATCAAGCAGGCCGAGAGCTACTTCATCACCACCCGGGTGATCCCCTACGCGGTCGTCGCCCTCCACGACGACGACATCCTCGAAGACCTCAACAACGTCTTCGACAAGGACCCGATCCAGCTCTCCCGCCGCCGTGACGACACCACTGGCGGCACCACCGTGCCCGGCGGCGGCACGGGTGGAGGCACCGGCGGCACAGGCGCCAACACCCACTACAGCACCCACCAGGCGTCCCTGTTCCAGGGAGGTCTCAAGCAGCAGACCGAAGCCGTGGCGCTGCCCGGCTACTTCCGCATCCTCGGCAACCTCTTCGAGATGATGGGGCTCGACGATCTGGTCAATCGCCGCACCGAAATCGTCAAGCTGGTCGTTCCGCTCCAGGGCCTCACCCGCCAGCACCCGCGGATCGGCCGGCTGCCGGAAGACGCGCTCAATCAGGCCGAGCGCTGGGGCGTCAATCCCCTCCTCACCGCCGGCAACGCCCTCGGCCAGCTCGGCACCATCAACGACACCGCCGAAGCCATGGCCGGGCTCATCTCGCGCATCGGCCTCGACATGCTGCCCCGGCACTTCGTGGTGTACGTCAAGCAACGGCTGGTGCTCCTCGACGCCCTGTTCTACCTGCTCGAAGTGCTGCAGTTCCTGATCACCTTCCTGCAGGAAGTCCGGGGCTTCACCCGAATCGGCCAGCAGAAGGCGCTCACCACCGAAGAGCTGCGCGCCCAGTACCTGCGTCAGCCCGCCGAGAAGCGCGCCATCGTCGAAGCCCTGATGGCCCAGCCGGATGTCCAGGCCAATCTGGTCCAGGCCGCGGACATGAGCAGTTCGGGCATTGCCGTCACCACCCGCAACCAGGCCTTCCTGGCCCAGGTACAGACGGCCGAGGCGGCCCTCGAGAACACCGTCGCCGACCCCGCCGAACGCAAGCGCATCGCCGTCGGTCAGGTGGCCGACACCTACGCCGCCGAATACCCGGATTACCAGCTCGTCCAGGTGCTCGCTGCCGTACAGCCCACCCAGACCCTGGCGGTGGTCAACAAGCTCTCGGTAAAGCGCACCACCGAAGTCACCCGCACCCTCGCAGACGATCTGGTGCAGGACGGCCCCGCCAACTTTGCCGACACCGGCGCCCGGCCCATCTACGCCGACCTGCGCGCCGGCCTCGAAAGCCGCAAGGTGGCCGACTACGTGAGCGGCAGCGACACCCAGCTCACCGTCAAGGAAGTGCTCGCCAAGACCCCGGAAGAAGCCCAGCAGCTCCTCGGCGCCGAAAGCTACGAAAAGTTCCGCAGCGCCTTCCAGGCCGACCGGGCCGCCGCGGTGGCCGGGGCTGAAGCCCTCGCCAAGGGCGTGCCCGCCGATCTCGCGGTCAAGGTGGAGGCCGAAATCCAGGCCGGCAAGCCGGCCGAGGCGGTGATCGAAAAGCTCCAGACCGAAACCGCCGCCTCCAGCGCCAACCGCCCGGTGCTCGACCAGACCGCCAACCTGCTGCGCATCACCGGCGGCCAGGCCAGCTTCCTCAAGCTGGTGAAGCGCACCTGATGGCGCGGCCAATGTGCGCACTCGCCCGGCCGCCCGAAGGGGGCGCGCATCCTCCCACGGGGAGGTGGGCGCCCAGTGACCGGAGGCTTGTTTGATGACCGACGACCTCGACATCGGCCTGCTGTCCACCCGCATCCGCAGCGGTGACGCAGAGCACGCCCAGGCGCTCGCGGGGCAGGTGCGCCAGCTGGCCGACCGGCAACTTGCCCGCGCCCTCGACGGCGCCGGCGAGCGGGCCCTGGCCCGTGCCCGGCTGCCGGCCGGGGCCGTCGTCGCCGTTCAGCGGCTCGACCTGCAGCTCAAGGTGTCGGCCAACGTGCCTGCCGGCGAACTCGCCGCCGGCTGGGCCGCCGCCTTCGAGGCCGGCCTCGCCCGACTCCTCGCCACCATCCCCCCCGGCGACGCAGACGAAGACGCCCCCGCCGCGTGGTTCGCCGACGCCTGGGCCGCCGAACACCGCCACCTGGAACGCCGCGCCGCCGGCCAGCCCGACGCCTGGTGGGCGCTGGATCTTGCCGGTGACGACGACAGCCCCGATCCCCTCGCGCCCGTCACCATCCTGCAGCGCTGGCTCACCCGCGACCCGGCCCGGGCGCTGGCCACCATGGCCGCGCTGGCCCGCAGCGATGCCCCCGTGGCCAGCCTGCTCTCGGACGACGAAGCAAGCAGTCTCGTCCGCGCCCTCCTCGGTCACTTCGCCCGCCCCGACGCTCCCCAGGCAACACGTACCGGTCACGGCGCCGACTCACCCGCCGCCCCGCCGACATCTGCGCCGAAAGCCCGCACCCTGTCGCATCTCCAGGCCCGGCTCGACCGCCTCGCCAGCCACAGCCTGCGCCTTTCCATCGCCGGCAACCTGGCCCAGCGGGCCCCGTGGCTCCTCGCCCTACTGCTCACCGAACACCCGTCCGCCACCCGCCAGCCTTCGGCCGTGCTACTGCAGACGATCACCCGCGCCGCCGCGCAGCCCCCCTCGCTACCCACGGGCGAGCCCGGCGCGCCGACTCCTGCCGCCCCGTCGCCAGCCCCCGCATCCGCGCAATCCGACAGCCCGGCAGAAGAATCCACCACCCTCACCCATCCGGTGAGCGCCGCCGGCTTGCTCCTGCTCCTGCGCCCGCTGGTGCGCCTGGGCCTGCTGCCCGCGGCCGAAAACCTCGGCCCAGCCCTGGGCGATCTGGCCCTCACCGCCCTGCGCAGGGTGCTGGCGCCGCTGCCCCCGGGCGAGCGGGCCGTGGCCCAGGAGCGCGAGCGCGCACTCCTCGCCGTGTTTGCCCCCGAATGCGACTGGCGCGAGCGCATCGCGTTGATCCCCGTGGGCGATCCGCCCGCTGCCGAGCACCTCCTCGACGCCCTGACCGACGCCATCCCCGCCGACATCGCCCCCGCGCCCGGTGGCCTGCGTCAGGTGTTCGGCACCACGCCTGCTGCCTTCCCCACCGCTGCCGACAGCCGCCTCGCCAGCCTGCTGCTGCGCCCTGGCCAGCTGCGCGTCAGCCCGTGGGACGCCGAACTCATCTGGCCGCTGGCCGGCATCGACCTGGCCCTGCGCCGCGCCGGCTGGGATCAAGACCCGGGCTGGCTGCCCTGGCTCGGCCGCACGATCCGCTTCCGCTTCGGAGACCCCGCATGACCGGCCCCCGCAGCCCCGACCTCACCGACCTGTGGCTGGCGCTGGCCGCTGGCCGCATGCTGCTGCGCCGGCCCGACGACGCCGGGCTCGTCCGGCTGGCCTCCTCGCATCTCGCCACCGCCACGCCCCAGCAACTGGCCGAGAGCATCGCCAGCGGCAACGACCTCCTCTTCGCCACCCTCGAAACCGCGCCCGACGCCACGCCGCTCGCCCGCATCGCCACCGGCTGCCAGCTCTCCGGCTTCGATCTGGATCTGCTCGCCTTTGCCGTGCTGCCCTGCTTCGACGAGGACGCCGCCGCGACCGTCGCCAGCCTCACCGGCGGCCCGCGCCGGCTTACCGTAGGCCTCGCCCTCAAGCTGCTCTTCGGCGACAACGCCGACCCCGCCGCGGTGCGCCATGCCCTGCGGGCCTCGCCCTTGTGGAACTGCGGGCTGATCCGCCCGGACGAAACCCCGCGCGCGCTGCTGGAGCGCCGCCTCGACCCCACCGAGACCCTCCTCGCCGGGCTCGATGGCCTGCCCCCCGCCGAAGCGGGCGCCGGCTGGCAGGCGCGCCTGCTTTCGGCCCCGGCCCGCCCGGCGGCCAGCATCGACCGGGCCGCCCTGCAGATCACCGAGACCCCGGGCGTATGCCTGCACCTCACCGGCCAGCCCGACCGGGCCGAGGAAGCCCTCGCGATCGCCGCCAGGCCCCAGGCCGCGCTGGTGCTCGACGCCCCCGACGACACCGCCCCGCCCCCCTGGGCCGAGGCCCACCTGCTGCGCCTCACCACCGGCGCCCGGGTTGCCCTGCGCACCGACGCCGGCCAGCTCACCGCGCCCGTGCGCGTGCCGCCGGTGCCGGTGATCGCCCCGGCCAGCTTCTGCCTGCGCGGCCCCGGCGCCCACCTGCGGCGCGTGGACGTGGGCGGCAGCGACCCCCTCGAACTCTCCGAATGCTGGCAGCGCGCCCTCGGCTGCAGCCAGGGCGACGCCGACGAGCTCGCCGGCCGCAACTGGATCGACGACGAAGCCCCGGCCCTCGTCGCCGCCGCCCTGCCGCCGGGCGCCGGCGTGCCCGACGCCCTCGCCGAACTCGCCCGCATGACGCCGCCCCGGGCCCTGCGCCTCGCCACCCGCTCGACGCCCGCCGTGCCCTGGCACCGGGTGGTGCTGCCGCCCCAGACCCGCGACCGCCTCGAAGACCTGATCCGCCGGGTGCGCCGCCGGGTGGGCGTGCAGCTGCGCTGGCAGATGACCCGTGGCGAGCGCGGCCGCTCGGTGATCGGGCTGCTGTACGGCGAATCCGGCACCGGCAAGACCCTCGCCGCCGAAGCCATCGCCACGCGGCTGCACCTGCCCATGCTGTCGGTGGATCTGTCGCTGGTGGTCTCCAAGTACATCGGCGAGACCGAGAAGAACCTCTCCGAGCTGTTCGCCGCCGCCGAAGGCTACGCCGCGCTGCTGTTCTTCGACGAAGCCGACGCCCTCTTCGGCCGCCGCACCAACGTGCAGGACGCCCACGACCGCTACGCCAACATCGAGGTCAACTACCTTCTGCAGCGGCTCGAATCCTTCGAGGGCTGCGCCATCCTCGCCACCAACCTGATGCAGGGCGTGGACGACGCCTTCCTGCGCCGCTTCGACCAGGTGGTGCATTTTCCCCGCCCCGGCGTGGCCGAGCGCGTGGCCATCTGGCGCGGGCAGCTTCCCCTGGCGCACCTCGCGCCCGAGATTTCGATCGAGCAGCTGGCCGAGCGTTTCGAGCTCACCGGCGGCGAGATCCGCAATGCTGCCCTGTCGGCAGCCTTCATGGCCGCCGACGGCGGCACGGTGGTCACGGACGGCATGATCGATGCCGCCGTGGCCGAAGAGTTCAGCAAACTGGGCCGGCCTTTCCCGCGCCGGCAGGGAGCCTTTTCATGACCGACATCGCCACCACCCTGAGCCAGGCCAGGGCCAAGCTCTCCACCTGGCAGGCCGAAGCCGCCACCGCCGCCGCCAGCGGCGCCTCCCAGGCCCAGTCCGCGGACGCCGCCTGGGATGCCGTGGCCGCCATCGAGGCCGCCACCGCCCACGCCGAAGGCCTGCGCGGGCAGATCCTGGCCCGCGACGACACCCTCGCCGCCGCCCTCGCGGCCCGCGCGGCCGCCCTCGCCGAAGCCGAACAGGCCCGCAGCGACGGCACCACGCCGCCCCTGGCCGACGCCACCGCCACCGCCCTGCGCACCGCGGTGGCCTCCGCCGCCGGCGTCACCCCGGCCACCAAGCTCGACGGGGCCGACTACAAGACCGCCGTGGGCACGGTGGACAACACCATCGCCGCGCTGGACGACACCGCCATCAGCGATCTGGCCGCCGCCCTCGTCACCCTCGAAACCAAGCTGCAGGATTACGAGGACAAAGAAGCCCTGGCCGAAGCCGCCCTCTCCGCCGCCGAAGCGTCCTCGGCGATCATCGCCGACGACCTTTCCAAGGCCCTCATCCAGCGCGAAGCCGCCACCCGGCTGGCTGCCGCCGGCAACAAACCCGGCGCCGTGCTCGCCTACGTCGATTACCAGGCCGCCCGGGCCCGGCTCACCGCCGCGGCCGCCGGCGCCGCCGCCACCAAGCTGCAGACCGACTGGAACACCGCCCGCGACGCCCAGCTCTCGGCCGCCGCCGATCTCCTCGCCGCCCAGGTGGCGGTGATCCAGGGCCAGCTCGCCCTGGCCCGCAAGCGCGCCGAGATGACCGCCAAGCTCGCCACCCGCGACGCCGTGGCCACCGCCGCGGTGGATGCCGTGCTCAACCCGCCGCCCGCCCCGGGTCCCTGACGCCCGCCGCGGCACCGCCACCACCGTCCGGCGCCGCCACGCCGGACGCCGTTGCGCCCGCGCCGACGCATCGCCATGAGCCGCGCCATCGCACCCGCGCCCCCAGCCCGCCCGGCCTCTGCCCGGCAGGAAAAGCACGCCACGCCGCCCAGCCCTGCGCCACCCGCTGCGGTCGACCGGGCGCCAGCCGCGGCGCCTGCCCGCGCGCCGGCCGCCGCCCAGCCCCCACCACCCACAGCCTCGCCCGCCTACTTCCAGCGCCGCCTGGGTGCCGGCGCACCCCTGCCCCGGCGCAGCGAGCTGGAGCGCCTCGTCGGCGCGGATCTGGGCGACCTCGACGTGGCGCTGGGCGTGCCGGCCCCAGGCGGACGAGCGGATGCGCTGGCCGCCACCCGCGGCTCGCGCCTGGAGTTTGCCGACACCCGCCCGTCCCGGCGCCTGCTCGCCCACGAGACCATCCACGCCCTGCAGGCCCGGCGCGGCGTCGGCGCTGCGGTGGACGGACGCGCCCAGCTCGAAGCGGAAGCCCACGGCCTCGCCGCCCGCGCCCAGTCCGGGCAGCCCATCCGGCCCCGCGGCCGCGCCCCCTACACCTGGCTCTACGACGCCCCGCCGCCCGACGCCACAGCCCTGCGGGCGGCGCTGCATCCACGGGGGGACAACAGCGTCTCCACCACCCGGGTGCTGGCCATCCTGCGGGCCAACGCCGCCCCCGCCGACATGGCCCAGCTGCGCGCCAGCTACGGCCCCGACTTCTTCCGTGATCTGGACAGCTGCTTCGGCGACACCAACTGGGGTGAAGCGCGCGGCTACCTGGGCACCCAGCTCTCCCTGGCCGAGAACCTGCGGACCCGCACCGGCATCCTCGTACGCGACCAGGCCGGCATCCTCGACACCCTGCGGCGCTGGCCCGACGACGACGTGCTGCGGATGATCGAGGAGGCCAACGGAAGCGCTCCCGCCGCCACGCCCGTGCCCCTCGCCACCCCGGCCAGCCCGCCCGCGCCACGCCCACCCGCCGCTGCCTGGGCCGACGTGCAGCAGGCGCTGGGCGACGCCCTCGCCACGGAAGACGCCTACCGGGCCACCCAGCTGCTGCTCGAAAAGGCCGAGCGCGCCCGTGCCGCGCGCCCGGCGCCGCCCACAGGCACCGCCGCTGCAGGGCCGGACGCCGTCTCCCGGCAGCGGGTGGCCCTGGCCTATTCGCGCATCGCCGCCGCCGAATCGGCGGGTCGTCCCCGCGACGCCTTCCTGGCCATCGCCGACCTCAACGGCCCCCAGCGGGCCGCCCTCGCGCCCCGGCTGGCCGGCGGCAGCTGGCCCAACATGGGCGCCGACATGGCCCAGCTGCGCGCCATCGCCGCCGACAGCGACGACGCCCGCGCCCTGGAGCGCGCCATGCGCGAAGCCGGCAACCGCACCGGCGACATCTCGCCGGCCATGCTCGAGAACGCCGCCACCCGCGCCGGCGAACTCATCAGCCGCGCCCGCGAACGCCTTGCCGCCCTGCCCGCCACGTCCAGCGACGAGCGCAACCGGCGTGAAGCCGAGCTGGCCGCCCTGCAGGCCCGCTTCCACGAGCGCACGCTGGTGCAGGCGATGTACTTCGCGTCCCACGAAACCGGCGCCGCCACCCTCGAGGCCCTCGGGGTTCCGCCGGCGCGCTCGGCGGAGTTCCTCATCAACCAGGTCAGCACCTTCGACGAGCTCCTCACCTTCACAAGCTCACCCAGATCCTCGGCATCAACCCCAGCCCCGCCCGTGAGGCGCTGCTGCTGGCGGCGCTCTACGAGGGCCATCCGGATCTGGCCGGCAGCGCGTTCCTGATCAGCCAGCAGGCGCTGCTCGACGCCAACGACATCGAAAGCGCGTGGCGAGCCGGCAATCAGAGCCGCGTCTGGATCGCCCTCTCGCGGATGGCCGAGCCGCGCCGCGCGGCCCTGGCCCAGCTTGTCGAGCACCCGCCGGCGCCGCCCCCGGACGCCCATCCCCGCCCGCCGCCGCCGCCACTGGTCGAGCTGTTGCGCAGCCTGGAGCGGGGCACCATGCGCGAACGCCTCGACGCCTCACGCCTGCATCGCGGGCTGGCCGGCGAGGCCGAGGCCCTGATGCGCGGCGACGCGGTGGAGCTGGTGGTGCGCGGCGGACGGATCACCCAACGCATCGAAGACCCGCGCGCCTTCATTGAGCTGGTGGTGCGCACACCGGCTGCCCAGGCCGAGCTGCGCCGGGGCATGGTGATCCGCCGCCAGCTGCAGGCCAACCCCAACCAGTCCGTCAGCGAAGCCGAACGCGCGCTGGCCGAACGTTACGACGCCGCGGTGCTCGCCGCCGAGCAGATCGGCGAGCGCGACCACGACCTGCGCCTCGCCTTCGAGACCGTGGCCTTTGGCGAACCCGACCTCAGCGGCGCCACGGGCCAGGACCCGGCCGTCGAGGCCGACTTCATGCATTACCGGCTGGAAGAACGGATCGCCGCCATTCGCACCGCCGGCTCCCGGGCAACCACCGACACCCTCAGCTGGGCCGGGCCCAACGTGGACGAGAACGCCGCGCGCTTCCGGGTGTACTTCGATCAGGTGCGCCTTCGGGGCATCGGTCGGGCCGAGCTGGCCCAGCTGGCCGATCTGTATTACCGCACGATGGCCGCCCTGGACGCCTTCGCCCCGGCCAATCGCGCCTTCGCCTCGACCGCCGCGCAGCTGGTGGCGGCCGTCGCCGCGACGGTGGTGGTGTCGGCGGCCAGCGGCGGCAGCCTGGGGCCGGCGGCGGTTGTCGCGCTGGCCGCCTTCGCCGGTGGCGCAACGGCCGGCCTCACCGGCGCGGTGATCCGCGGCCGCTCCACCGACGCCGAGATCCTCACCGATGTATCCACCGGCGCGGTGGAAGGCGCCGTCTCGGTGGTCGGCTCCGCCCTCGCCGCCCGGGCCGTGCATGGCGCCACCGCCGGCCACGCGGCGGGCGAAGCGGCGCGGCTGGCAGGCGGCACCGCGGTACGCCGGGCCACCGGCGGCGCCGGGGTAGCGATCGCCGAGAGCATCATCGACGGGGCCATCGGCGGCGCGGCGGGGGAGCTCTTCCAGACCGCCGTGGACGAAGCCACCTGGGATCGGGGCGTGGCCGCCGCCATCGCCGCGCTGATGGCCGCGCTGACCCGGGGTGTCGCCTTCGGTGCGGCCGGCGGCCTCGTCGGCGGGGCGCTCTTCCACGGCGCCAGCGCGGCCTGGACACGGATCACCCGCGTCCACGGCGAAAGTGCGGTGCGGGAGGTGATCGGCGCCTTCGACGCCATCGCGCTGGGGCATGCCCACACGATGGAGGGCTGGTCCGAGGCGCAGCTGGAGGGGCTCTTCCACGCCCGCCGGCTGGCGCTGGCCGGCGAGGACGAATCCGCCGCTGCGCTGCTCCGCCAGCTCGACGTGGTGCCCGAGGGCCGCGCGGGCGACCTGATCGCCGCCTTCCGCACCCGGCGCGAGCTGGTGGTACGCACCGCCGCCGAGATGGGCGTGCCGGTGGACGATCCGGGCATCGCCCAGCGGCTCGGGCTCGACAGCGTGATGGTGGGTGGCGGGCTGGCCCCGGGCACCGCCGAGGTCCGCTACGCGATGGGGCTCGACGGCGTGCAGCGGCTCGAGCTGTGGGTCGGGCCGGGCACCCGCCTGGGCGACGTGACCATCCACCAGGAAACCGTCCAGGCCCTGCGCCGCTGGGGCGACGAGACCGGCAACCTGCGCGGCATGCTGGAGCGGGTGCGGGCGTGGGCGCGGGGTGGCACCCTGTCCAACGAGGAAGAGGTGATCCTCGAACTCCAGAAGCACGCCCGGATGATCGAAGCCCGCGAGCACGCCATGTCGGGCCTGGCGCCGGGCAGCGACACCGCCCACCGGCTGCAGCAGGAGATCGCCAACCTGCAGACCGCCGCCGACGCCATCCAGGCGCGGCTCACCGGCTGGGGCGTGCCCGAGGGCGTGATCGCCGGCCGTGGTGGCCGCTCAGGCACAGTCGAACCGGAGCCGAGCTTCCGGGGGCCGACCCGGGTCTCGTCCGAGCCGCCCTTCGATTACCGGGTGCGGCGCTTCAACGACATCTCCGAGCTGCCCCGCAACCTGGACGGCACCGTCGCCCCGCTGCCCGAGGGCGTTGTCTATACCTTCCCGGACGGGACCCGGGTGTGGCGCGAAAACGGCTTCACCCGCCACGACACGGTGGTCCGCCGGGGCGTCGGCCGGCGCGACACCGAGCTGGAATTCCTCAGCGCCGGCGAGCATGGCCGGCCGGAAGTGGCCGGCATGGAGCGCGCCCACACTCTCGGCCAGGGCACCGGCTTCGAGAGCCCCTTCGGCATCCTGCTCGCGCCGGCCGAGGTGAATCAGATCATCCAGAACGACGGGGTCGAGGAGCTGCTGCGGGGCTTGCGGGATGCTGCCCGCGGGGGCGAACGCTTCCACCTGTCCACCCTCACCCAGGCGCACTGGGGCACCTCACGGCTGGCCGAGGTGCGCTATCGGGTGGCGGTGTCGCGGGGCGGTGGCTCGCCGGAGTTCCTCTTCGAATACCGGATCACCGTGGGTCGCGACGCCCCGTTTGCGGTGGAGCACGGGCTCGCCCACATCACTGAGAGCCCCGACCTGTCCAACTACCTCGATCTGGTGGACGTGCCCTCCCGCCTGCGCACCCGCTTTGCCATGCGGGCCCGGGGCGGCACGGCGCCCATCGTGCACGCCGAAAACTGGGCCAGCGTCGAACCCCTGATCGACACGCCGGTGGCGACGGCCGTGCTCCCGCCGGGCTACACCCGCGTCAGAGGCAGCGACGGTGGCTGGATCATCCGCCGGCGCGACCCCAACGACCTGCGCTTCCAGCGCCTCACCGTCCGCCCCGGCCCGGGCGGCGAGCCGGTGATCGCCGTCTGGCGACCCTTTGAATGACCCACCGTGGCGGAGACTTGACCATGGAAAAGCCCAGAAACCGGCAAAAAATGCCGCTCATCGCCCGCGACAAGCCCGCCGAACATCGGGCCGACCGCGTCGCCCGGGGCGAGCGCCCCTCCCCCGCCAGCCGCGCCGCCCGCGATCCGGCGCCTGCCAGCCTGGGCCTCGGCCCGGGCCAGCCGCTGCCGCGGGCCGAGCGCCGCTACTTCGAGAACCGCCTGGGGGCGAAGCTCGCCGACGTGCGCGTGCATCCCGACGCC
>JAKLLO010000002.1 GCA_023150095.1 Zoogloea sp.
AGGTTGGGGTCGGACGCAAAGAAGGCGGTCTTCACCAGCGGCGAGTGGCCGATGGCGTAGCCCACCTTGCGGCATTCCTCGCGGTTCTTGCCGCCTTCGATCTGCAGGGTGATGAACTTGGTCGCGCCTTCACCGTCGCGCACGATGGCCTGGGCCAGCAGGATCGACACCTCCAGCACGGCCTGGCGGAAGGCGGCGTAATCGGCGGATGCGGTATCGGCGATGGTCGCGTTGCCAGCCTGACCGGTGGCAATCAAGATGTAGCTGTCGTTGGTGGAGGTGTCGCCATCAACGGTGATGCTGTTGAAGCTCAGGTCGGCCACTTCCTTCAGCAGGGCGTCGAGCACCGGCTGGGCCACGTCGGCGTCGGTGGCGAGGAAGCCGAGCATGGTCGCCATGTTCGGTTTGATCATCCCGGCGCCCTTGGAGATGCCGGTGAGGGTGATGGTCTTGCCGCCGATCTGCACCTGGCGCGACACCGCCTTGGGAATGGTGTCGGTGGTCATGATGCCGTGGGCGGCGTCGAACCAGCCGTCGGCCTTGAGGGCTGCCTTGGCGGCCGGCAGGCCGGCGACAATGCGTTCCACCGGCAGCGGTTCGAGGATCACGCCGGTGGAGAACGGCAGCACCTGGCTGGCGGCGATGCCCAGCTGGCCGGCAACGGCCTCGCAGGTGGCGCGGGCGGCAGCGAGGCCGGGCTCGCCGGTGCCGGCGTTGGCCACGCCGGTGTTGATCACCAGCGCCCGGATCTCGCCGGCCGGCAGATGGGCCTTGCACACCTGCACCGGTGCCGCGCAGAAGCGGTTCTGGGTGAACACCCCGGCCACGCGGGCGCCCGGCGCCAGTTCGATCAGCGTGAGATCCTTGCGATTGACCTTGCGCACCCCGGCCTCGGTGACGCCAAGGCGGACACCGGGCACGGGAAACAGGGCAGCGGCTTCAGGGGGGGAAAGCAGGACGGGCATGAAAGACTCCAGGAACAGGCGCCGATTGGCAAAAGAACGCCATGATAATCCGGGAGTCGTTACCGGGACACCTGCACATCAGCTCGGCACACCCTCGGCGGCGCACAAGGCCACCGCAAGGCTGGCCTGCAGGGCGAAATGCTGGACAGCGCGCCAGCTCTCCTCATCCAGCGCGCGGCCATTGCGGTCGGCATAGAGCACGCCGATCCGCCGCGTCGCCGACCCAAAAGGCACCACAAAACCCGAGTCGCTGGCCGTGACCGCTTGCAGCCGCTCGGTGCCGCCACGCTCGACGCGGGCCGGATTGACCCAGCACGCCTTGCCACTGTCGATGGCATCGTCGACCACGTCGTCCGGATCGCCATCCATCGGAAACGCGAAACGCGCGCACAGGGCTTCGCCACCATGGCCCAGCCCCATCTTGCCCTGCAGGTGCAGGCGGTCTGGCGTGAGCAGCGCCACCACCACCCGCTCGCAGCCGACGCCACGCATCACGCCTTCAGCGACCAACTGCAGGATATCGGCGATGGCGGCCCGCTCCAGGCTCATGGCGGCCAGGTCCTGCAGGATGCGCAGCTGCAGGCTGGCGTCCGGTGCGGCTGGCGGTGCCGGCGGCTCGGGTTCGGGCAAGGGTGCTTCGGCTCGCGGGATCGCGCGACCGGCTTCGGGGGCACCGAAGAAGGCAGCCACCCGCGCCGCCTCGCCGGCATTGGCGATGATCTCGGCGCTCACCACCGAAACCGGCAGCCCGAGATAGTCCGCCGCCTCGCGGATGGCCCGCCGCGCAGCGACCGAGTCCCAGCCATCCTCGGCCGCACGGGCCAGCCGGTCGCCGATCGCCACTGCCCGTTCGGGGCCACGGCTGCGGGCGTCACCCTCGATGGCCGCAGCCGCGAGGGAGCCGAGCTTCCATTCACGCACCAATCCGGCAGAGAGATGCCGCAGCGAGAAGCCCAGCACGACCTGCTGGGCTTCTTCCTCGCGCACGCCGCCCTGGCTCATGCAGCGCTCCAGCGCCTGGGCCTGATCGCCGCCAAAACACCAGAAGGCCATCTCGCCCACCCGCGACAGCAGCGCGGCGATGAACACCTCCTCGCCCTGCTGCTCGCCCTTGCGCTGGATCGCCCAGCGCGCCTGGACGGCCGCGTGGAAGCTGCGCGCCATCTCGAGATTGACCCGGCTGCGCACACTGCCGCGCAGCAGCGCATCGATCAGCGCCACCGACAGGGCCAGCTGGGCCACGGGGTCGAAACCCAAAACCACGATGGCCCGGGAGACGGTGTTGACCCCCTGGTTGGCGTGATTGAAATAGGCGCTGTTGGCAAGCCGCAGCACCTTGGCGGTCATCGGCGCATCCTTCAGGATGACCTGCGCCAGCGCCGACGCCGACGCCCGGTCGTCCCCGATGATCCGCCGCAGGGCATCCACCGTGCGGGCAAACACCGGCATGTCGCGCCCGCGGATGCGGGCGATCCATTCGGTCAGATCTGGGGGAGTGGAGCTCGTGGAGTTCATGTCGTCACCTCTCGCCGATAACGGCAGGCGACGTTGCAGCTTGAGGCGCCGTCAACGCACAAGGCCCGCTCGAAAGCGGGCCTTGCTCAAGACTGACACCTCACCGAAAAGGGTCGGATAACCGTCGCGAGCGCGCCGAGGTCGGGATGAGGAACGGAGCTGTACTGGAGTACAGCGAGTACCGGAGTCCCGAGATCGGCGGGCGCAGCAGGTTAGCCGGCCCTTTTCAGGAGAGCTTGCCGTGGCAGTGCTTGTACTTCTTGCCGGAACCGCAGGGGCACGGGTCGTTACGGCCGACCTTGGGTGCCAGATTGGTTTCCGGCTGATTGACGTCGCGGTCCGGGTTGGCAGTGGCCAGGGCCTCGTCGTAGTCGGCGTGGTGGTACTGGACGTTTTCCAGCGCCGGCGTCATTTCGGCTTCCTCGATCTGCGCTTCGGAGCGGATCTGGACCGTCATCAGCAGCTTGGTGACTTCGGTGCGCACGATCTGCAGGAGGTTTTCGAACAGCTCGAAGGCCTCGCGCTTGTATTCCTGCTTGGGGTTCTTCTGGGCGTAGCCGCGCAGATGGATGCCCTGACGCAGGTGATCCAGCGCAGACAGGTGCTCGCGCCAGTGGGTGTCGAGGCTCTGCAGCATCACGTTGCGCTCGAAGCCGTGCCAAGCGGCCGGGTCGACCAGGGCGACCTTGTCGGCGTAGGCCTGGGCGGCGGCGTCCAGCAGGCGCGACAGGATGTCGTCGTCGCCGATGGACGGCTCGGCCTTGATCCATTCGCCCACCGGCAGCTTGAGCTGGTAGTCGGATTCGAGGGCCAGCTCGAGGCCGGGGATGTCCCACTGCTCTTCAACGGAATCCACCGGCACGTAGATGCGGAACACGTCGTGGAGCACGCCCTCGCGCATCGCGGTGATGGTTTCGGTGATGTCGGTGGTTTCAAGCAGCTCATTGCGCTGCTGGTAGATCACCTTGCGCTGGTCGTTGGAGACGTCGTCGTATTCGAGCAGCTGCTTGCGGATGTCGAAGTTGCGCTGCTCGACCTTGCGCTGGGCGGTTTCGAGGGAACGCGTCACCATGCCGGCTTCGATCGCCTCGCCTTCGGGCATCTTGAGGCGGACCATGATGGCGTTGAGCCGCTCGCCGGCGAAGATCTTCATCAGCGGATCTTCGAGGGAGAGGTAGAAGCGGCTCTCGCCCGGGTCGCCCTGACGGCCGGAGCGGCCGCGCAGCTGGTTGTCGATCCGGCGGGATTCGTGGCGCTCGGTGCCGATGATCTTCAGGCCGCCGGCCTGCAGCACCTGCTCGTGGCGGACCTTCCACTCTTCGCGCAGCTTCGTGATCTGGGCTTCCTTCTCGGCGTCGGACAGGCTTTCGTCCTCGCGGATCAGGGAGACGGGCTTCTCGACGTTGCCGCCCAGCACGATGTCGGTACCGCGACCGGCCATGTTGGTGGCAATGGTGATGACGCCCGGACGGCCGGCTTCGGCGACGATCTCGGCCTCGCGGGCGTGCTGCTTGGCGTTGAGCACGTTGTGGGGCAGCTTGGCCGCCGTCAGCATGTCGGACAGCAGCTCGGAGTTCTCGATGGACGTGGTGCCCACCAGCACCGGCTGGCCGCGCTGCACGCAGTCCTTGATGTCGGCGGTGATGGCGTCGTGCTTTTCCTTCATCGTGCGGTACACCTTGTCGTTCTGGTCCTTGCGGATCATCGGACGGGTGGTGGGCACGACGACGGTTTCGAGGCCGTAGATCTGGTGGAATTCGTAGGCTTCGGTGTCGGCGGTACCGGTCATGCCGGCGAGCTTGCCGTACATGCGGAAGTAGTTCTGGAAGGTGATCGAGGCGAGGGTCTGGTTCTCGGCCTGGATCTTCACGCCTTCCTTGGCCTCGACGGCCTGGTGCAGGCCTTCGGACCAGCGACGGCCGGCCATCAGACGGCCGGTGAATTCATCAACGATCACCACTTCGCCGTTCTGCACCACGTAGTGCTGATCCTTGTGATACAGCGCGTGGGCACGCAGGGCGGCGTAGAGGTGGTGGATCAGCAGGATGTTGCCCGGGTCGTACAGGCTGGCCCCTTCGGGCAGCAGGCCCAGGTTGCCGAGAATCTCTTCGGCATGCTCGTGGCCTTGTTCGGTGAGGAGCACCGAGTGGGCCTTGAGGTCGACGGTGTAGTCGCCCGGCGTGGTGATGTTCTCGCCCTCGCCTTCCTGACGGGTCAGGAGGGTCGGCACGGCGTTCATGCGGACGTAGAGTTCGGTGTGATCTTCGGCCTGGCCGGAGATGATCAGCGGCGTGCGGGCCTCGTCGATGAGGATCGAATCCACTTCGTCGACGATGGCGTAGTTGAGGCCGCGCTGAACCCGCTCGGCCACGTCATACACCATGTTGTCGCGCAGGTAGTCGAAGCCGAACTCGTTGTTGGTGCCGTAGGTGATGTCCGCCGCGTAGGCGTCCTTCTTCTGGTCGTGGGGCATCTGCGACAGGTTGCAGCCCACCGTGAGCCCCAGGAAGCGGTAGATCCGCCCCATCCAGTCCGAGTCGCGGCTGGCGAGGTAATCATTGACCGTGATGACATGCACGCCCTTGCCGGACAGCGCGTTGAGATAGACGGGCAGCGTGGCGGTGAGGGTCTTGCCTTCGCCGGTGCGCATTTCGGCGATCTTGCCGGCGTGCAGCACCATGCCGCCCACCATCTGCATGTCGAAGTGGCGCATGCCATGCACCCGCTTGCCGGCTTCGCGGACCACCGCAAAGGCTTCGGGCAGCAGGTCGTCGAGGCTCTCGCCCTTGGCGATGCGCTGACGGAATTCGTCGGTCTTGCCGCGCAGTTCCTCGTCGGTCAGGGCCTGGATCTTCGGCTCGAGGGCGTTGATGGTGCGCACCGTCTGGCTGTACTGGCGGATCAGGCGGTCGTTGCGGCTGCCGAAAATTTTCTTGAGAAGGCCTGCGATCATTTGATTTGGAAGGGAAAACGCGGCAAAGGGCGGATTCTATCATGTCGTCCGAACACGACCGTGACACAGGACAAGACGCCGCTCACTCTTGTCCGCAGAAAGGCTTGCCCCTAGGATGGGGGCGCCTCCCAGAATTCCAAGCCCCGATGGCCAAGACCAACCCGATCGACACCTATCTCGGCAGCGGCGACAGCCTCGCCCGCCTCCAGGCCCACGCGGCCCGCCTGCTGCGCCTGCAACGCCAGCTGGCCGACCTTCTCCCCGACTACATGGCCGCCGCCTGCAAGGTCGCCAACCTGAAAGGCGAAGACCTGGTGATCCACGTGGAGAGCGCCGGGCTGGCCGTCAAGCTGCGCCAGGCGGTGCCCAGCCTGCTGGCCGACTTCGCCCGATCAGGCGTGATCCTGCGGGACATCAAGGTGAAGGTGGCGGTGCCGGAATACCGCCCGCCCGCGCCGCCGCCCCCCGACCGCCACGTGAGCGAGTCGACCCGCAGCGGCCTAGGCGATCTGGCGGCAAGCCTGCCGTCGGACTCTCCGCTGGCCAAGGCGCTCAGGCGCTTCGTGAAGAGCGCGGGCTAAACAGAAAAACTCACCGCAAACCCGACGGCCATATTAATAATCTTACCGACAGATTTCTCGTAAAGACGATGTCAGAAATATTTACACAAAACTAATCCGGAACACTCTCCGATAAAGCAACCTACTGAATACTCAAGCGGCACCTCTACATGGAATGGTACGTGCTTCTGCACCATCTTTCCCAAAAAAAGCGAAAAACATGCAGAAGCGCGCAAATCACCCTCACTTAATCTTCGCAGCACTTATCAGTATTTGTGGCAATGCCGTTGCAGCACCAAGCTATTCAGTAATTGACTTGGGGACACTCGGTGGCTTCGATAGCCGAGCCTATGCAATTAACTCCAGCGGCCAAGTAGCTGGGTACGCCAATACGAGCAACGGCGAATATCATCCTTTTGTCTTCAGCGCAGGCGTGATGACGGCGCGAATCGCCCTAGGCGGCGCCGGTGGAGCCTTCAGCATTAACGACAGCGGCCAAATCGCGGGCGAGTCCTATGGCAGCGGATTTACAGGCGGCCGCGCCTTCTTGGATAGCGCGGGCGTCACAACAAATCTTGGCACACTCGGAGGCAGCGGCGTTAGCGAGGCATTTGGAATCAATTCTAGTGGTCAGGTCGTTGGAGGAGCCTCCTACACACACCCCAACTTGGATTACCACGCCTTTCTATACAGCGGAGGCACAATGACTGACCTAGGCACCTTGGGCGGAACGACGAGCACAGCCAGAGCGATCAATGACAGCGGACAGATAGTAGGATGGTCTACGACCAGCACGAACACCACTCAAGCATTTTTCTTTAACGCTGGAGTAATGAACGACATCGGCACGCTTGGCGGAACATTCAGCCGTGCGGTGAGTATCAATGCGAGCGGCCAAGCAGTCGGATCATCCAGCATTAATGGTGACACAGAGATACATGCATTTTTTTACGCCAACGACAAAATGACTGACCTCGGAAGCTTAGGCGGTACGCAGAGCGAGGCCCGCAGCATCAATGCTAGCGGACAAGTAGTGGGCTGGTCTCTAACTCAAAACGATGCGGCTCAGCATTTTTTCCTTTATAGCGCTGGGACTATGTATGACCTGCAAGACTTAATCGATCCAAAGGCTGGCTGGCTCCTGGGGAACCAGTACCACATTGCGATTAACGATGCCGGTCAAATCGCCGCAAATGGCTGCGATGCGTCTGGGAATTGCCATGCACTCCTCCTGACACCTATCGCAAGCGATATCCCCGAACCAAGTACTTTGGCACTACTTGGTCTGGGCGGCACGGCCTTGCTTTGCCGCCGTCGGCGCCATTAAGGCCAGAAAGTCCACAAAGCGCAAACCGGGCCGAAAACGGCCCGGTTTCCATTTCCTAACCTGCGCAGAGCCTCAGACGAGCGGCACCAGAACCCGCTCGAGGATCAGCAGCGCGAAGAACACCAGCACCATGATGATCGCCCAGCGGAAGAGCCGCCACGCGAGCGAGAGATAGCGCGGTTCGCGGGTGAAGAAGTAGGCAAAGACCGAAGCGCCGATGCCGATTCCGACCAGCACGGCGAGAATCCGCAGGAGCAGCACGGCCGGGCCTCAGCCGAGGGCCAGATCGAAGAGCTGGGCGACCGCCGGCGGCGTGGCCGCGTCTTCCTCGAAGGTGACGATGTCCCAGGCGGTCTTGTCTTCCAGCAGCACGCGGAGAATCTGGTTGTTGAGGGCGTGCCCGGCCTTGTAGGCGCTGTAGGACGCCAGCAGCGGATGACCAGCAAGATAGAGATCGCCGATGGCGTCGAGCACCTTGTGCTTCACGAACTCGTCGGCATAGCGCAGGCCGTCGGCGTTGAGCACCCGGTATTCGTCCATCACGATGGCGTTGTCGAGGCTGCCGCCAAGGCCCAGGCCATTGGCACGCATGAACTCCACATCCTGCATGAAGCCGAAGGTGCGGGCGCGGGAAACCTCACGCACGTAGGAGTGATCGGCGAAATCGACGGTGACGGACGTGCCCGTGCTGTCGATGGCCGGGTGATTGAAGACGATGGAGAAGCTGAGCTGGAAGCCGTCGTAGGGCTCGAGGCGAACCCACTTGTCGCCCTCGACGTACTCGACCGGCTTCTTGACGCGCAGGAAGCGCTTGGGCGCCTTTTGCTCTTCAACGCCGGCGGACTGGATCAGGAACACGAAGGGGCCGGCGCTGCCGTCGAGGATGGGGATTTCAGCTGCGTCCACGTCGATGTGGGCGTTATCGACGCCCAGCCCGGCAAGGGCCGACATGAGGTGCTCGACGGTATTGACCTTGGCGCCCTCGCGCTGCAGGCCGGAGCACATGCGGGTGTCGCAGACGGCGTAGGGATCGGCGGGGAGATCGACCACTGGATCGAGATCGACGCGATGGAAGACGATGCCGGTATCGGGCGCAGCCGGGCGCAGGGTGAGCGTGACCTTGTTGCCGCTGTGCAGGCCGACGCCGGTGGCGGTGACGACAGTTTTAAGTGTGCGCTGCTTCAACATGGCCGGGACCCTGATTCAAGTCACTGAATTTTAACATAGCACCCTGCTGCGCCGCAGCAAAGCGTATCCCGTGTTGCCTGCAAACGACAAACGCGCAGCGAACGGAGGCGACGTCCGGCTGCGCGTTTGTTCGAGCCACCGAAGCGGCCCCGGGGCGATCAGTCCGCCTGCTTGCGCAGGAAGGCCGGAATGTCCAGGGTAGACATGCCGTTGGCGCTCATGGCTTCAACGGTGGTGCGGGACGTGCGACGGATCACCGCCGGCAGTTCCAGGTTGCCGTAATCCACTTCCATACCGATGTTGTCGGTACCCGTGCGGATCACTTCCATCTTGCGCGGCATGGCGGCGGCGCGGACGGCGCCCAGGCCGGTGGCGACCACGGTCACGCGGATGCGGTCTTCCATGTTCTCGTCGAAAACGGTGCCGTACTTGACGAAGGCTTCCTTGGCGGCGAAGGCCTGGACGGTGCGCACGGCATCGCGGACTTCGGCCATCTTCAGCGAACGGCTGGCGGTGATGTTCACCAGCACGCAGCGGGCGCCGGAGAGTTCGGTGCCTTCGAGCAGCGGCGACACGGCGGCCTGTTCGGCGGCGATGCGGGCGCGGTCGAGACCGGAAGCCTGGGCGGAGCCCATCATCGCGCGGCCCATCTCGGCCATCGCGGTGCGCACGTCCTGGAAGTCGACGTTGACGAGGCCCGGCACGTTGATGATTTCGGCGATGCCACCAACGGCGCTGGTCAGCACATTGTCGGCAGAACGGAAGCAGTCTTCGAAGCCGGCGTCGTCGCCATAGACTTCGAGCAGCTTGTCGTTGAGCACGACGATCAGGGAGTCGACCTGCTTGGAGAGCTCCTCGACGCCGCTCTCGGCGACGCGGATGCGGTTCTCGAAGTCGAAAGGCTTGGTGACCACGGCGACGGTCAGGATGCCCATTTCCTTGGCGATCTCGGCCACCACAGGCGCTGCGCCGGTACCCGTGCCACCGCCCATGCCGGCGGTGATGAAGCACATGTGGGCGCCGTCGAGGGCGGCCGCAATGGCGTCACGGGATTCCTGGGCGGCTGCGCGGCCGGCTTCCGGCTTGGAGCCGGCGCCGAGGCCGGTCTTGCCGAGCTGGACCTTGGTCGGCGACAGGCAGCGGGAAAGCGCCTGCGCATCAGTGTTGGCCGTGATGAAGTCGACGCCCTGCACGCCCTCGCGGATCATGTGATCCACCGCGTTGCCGCCGGCGCCACCGACGCCGATCACCTTGATATTGGTGCCGCCGGATGCCTTTTCAACAATTTCAAACATTTAACTCGCCTCCAAGAGAAACTGCACTTGATATTGCCGACGTGCAACCGATCCGCATTTAGTATTAACCCTAAATTTTACAACTAAATAAGGGGGTATTGCACATCAAAGTTCGTTCGGATTCATGCCGCCGGAGCGACTTTCTCCACCATCAGAAATTACGCTCGAACCACGAACGCATCCTCGAAAAAACCTGCCCCACATTACGCGTCTGGCGGGCCTGGATGCCGCGCCGCTTCTGGGCTGCGCCTTCCATCACGAGGCCCATCGCATTGGCGTAGCGGGGTTCGCAGACCACATCGGCGAGGGGGCCGTCGTATTTCGGATAGCCGATGCGCACCGGCATGTGGAAGACCTCTTCGCCCAGCTCGACCATGCCCTGCATCACAGCGGCGCCACCGGACAGCACGATGCCGGACGACAGCAGCTCTTCGTAGCCGCTGCGGCGCAGTTCGGCCTGGACCAGCTCGTAAAGCTCGCACACCCGCGGCTCGATCACGTCGGCCAGGGCCTGGCGGGAGAGCTTGCGCGGGGGGCGATCGCCCACGCCGGGCACTTCGATCATTTCGGAAGCGTCGGCCAGGGTGTGCATGGCCACGCCGTGGCGAATCTTGATTTCCTCGGCGTCGGCGGTCGGGGTGCGCAGGGCCACCGCGATGTCGTTGGTCACCTGGTCGCCGGCGATGGGGATCACCGCGGTATGACGGATCGCGCCCTGGGTGAACACGGCGAGGTCGGTGGTGCCGCCGCCCACATCCACCAGACACACGCCCAGTTCCTTCTCGTCTTCCGAGAGGGTGGCGTAGCTGGAGGCCAGCGGCTGGAGCACCAGATCGAGCACTTCGAGGCCACAGCGGCGCACGCACTTGACGATGTTCTGGGCGGCCGACACGGCGCCGGTGACAATGTGCACCTTCACTTCGAGGCGCACGCCGCTCATCCCGATCGGCTCGCGCACGCCATCCTGGCCGTCGATCACGAATTCCTGGGTGAGGATGTGCAGGATCTGCTGGTCGGCCGGCAGCGGCATGGCGCGGGCGGTTTCGATGACGCGCTCCACATCCAGCGGCGAGACCTCCTTGTCCTTGATCGCCACCATGCCGTTGGAGTTGAAGCTGCGGATGTGGCTGCCGGCGATGCCGGTGTACACGTCGCGGATCTTGCACTCGGCCATCAGCTCGACTTCCTGGATGACCTTGGAGATCGCGTCCACGGTGGCCTCGATGTTGACCACGACGCCTTTCTTCAGGCCCGACGATGGCTGCGAGCCCAGCCCGATCACCTCCATGCGGCCGTCCGACTTCAACTCGGCCACCACGCAGGTGATCTTCGAGGTGCCGATGTCGAGGCCGACAATCAGTTCCTTGTATTCTTTGCTCATCACTTCCCTTTTTTGCTGTCTTGCTTGCCCGTCGGCTCGGCGGAGGCGATCGGCCGGAGGGCAAAACCACTGGGGTAGCGGAGGTCCACCACCGCCACATTCATGTTCAGTCGGCTCTTGGCCTTGGGGTAGTAGCCCACGAAGCGCGCCAGGCGCTCGTCGATCGGCGCCTTGGCCTGATCGTGACCGAGCTCGATGGTGAGGCCGTCCTCCATCTTCAGCTGCCAGGCCTCGCGGGCGGACAGCGAGACGCCCACCAGCTGCTTGCCGATGGGGCCAAGCTTGCTCGAAAACTCGTCGAACTTGGCGAGGAGCACGCCGGACGAACCTTCCGGCCCGCTGAAGACGGGCATCCTGGCGTTGCTGGCGGCGGTGAAGACCTCGCCGTAGCGATTGACGAGGCGCATGTCGCCGGTCTCGCCGACGCGCCAGTAGGCCGAGGCCACGTGCTCTTCGAGGCGCACCTCGATGCCGCCCGGCCACTTGCGGCGCACGTCGGCGCGGCGCACCCACGGCAGCTTCTCGAAGGCGCCACGCACGTCGTCCAGGTCGACGGTGAAGAAGTTGCCACGCAGGGACGAGCGGGCTGCGTATTCGAGCTGGGCGGTGGTCACCTGGGCCAACGGCGTGGTGACGACAACTTCCTTCAGCGGGTAAATCGGCAGGCGCGACACCGACGCCACGGCGGCGTAGCCGAGCCCGGCCGCGCCCACCACCAGCAGGACGTCCGAAATCAGGTTGAGGAGCTGGGGACGATCCCACAGCCCGTTGCCACCGCCATCCCGCTGCGGCCGCGCAGCCGCGCGCGCACGCTTGCCGGCCGACGGCTTGGCGCCGGGCTCGGGCGGGACGTTGGAGGTGGTGCGCTCGTCAGCCAAGGCGGGCTCCGGAGAGGATCTCGAGGCACAGGGCCTCGAAGGACAAACCCGCCACCCGTGCCGACATGGGCACCAGCGAGTGGTTGGTCATGCCCGGCGCGGTGTTGATCTCGAGCAGGGTGAAGCTGCCGTCGTCGCGCAGGATCAGGTCGGCACGGCCCCAGCCACGGCAGCCCAGCACCTTGGCGCAGCGCACGATGGCGGCCTGGATTTCCTTCTCCTGGGCTTCCGGCAGGCCGCTCGGGCAGAAGTACTGGGTGTCGTCGGTGAAGTACTTGTTCTGGTAATCGTAGTTGCCGCCGGGGGCGACGATGCGCACCAGCGGCAGCGCCCGGTCGCCCAGGAAGGGCGCGGTGAGCTCCTGACCGGCGACGAACTCTTCGGCCAGCACCAGCGAATCGAACTTGGCGGCGAGCTCCCAGGCGGCCTTGAGCTGGCCGGCCTCGGTGACCTTGGTGGCGCCCATGCTGGAGCCTTCGTGGGCCGGCTTGACGAAGATCGGCAGGCCCAGATCGGCGACGACCGCGTCCCAGTCGGTGCTGGCGTCGAGGATCGCGAAGCGCGGCGTGGGCAGGCCCGAGGCGAGCCACACCAGCTTGGTGCGCCACTTGTCCATGCCGATGGCCGAGGCCATCACGCCGCTGCCGGTGTAGGGGATGCCCATCAGCTCGAGGGCGCCCTGGACGGTGCCGTCCTCGCCGCCACGGCCGTGCAGCGCGATGAAGGCGCGATCGTAACCCTGCTCCTTGAGGATGTGCAGGTCGGTCTCGGCCGGATCAAAGGCGTGGGCGTCCACGCCCGCGGCCTGCAGCGCGGCCAGCACGGCGCCGCCCGACATCAGGGAAATCTCCCGCTCGGCGGACGTCCCGCCCAGCAGCACCGCGACCTTGCCAAATCGATTCTTCACATCCGTCACCACATCCGCACTCATTGATTCAAATCTCGCCACTGACCAGCTTGCCCGGCACCGCGCCGATGCTGCCTGCGCCCATCGTGATCACCACGTCGCCATCCTTCGCGGCGGCGAGGATCGCGCCCGGCATGTCCTCGATCTGCTCGATGAAGACCGGCTCGATCTTGCCCGCCACGCGCAGCGCCCGAGCCAGGGAACGGCCGTCGGCGGCCACGATCGGCGCCTCGCCGGCGGCATACACCTCGCCCAGCAGCAGCGCATCGACGGTGGACAGGACCTTCACGAAGTCCTCGAAGCAGTCGCGGGTCCGCGTGTAGCGGTGCGGCTGGAATGCCAGCACCAGGCGCTTGTCGGGGAAGGCGCCGCGGGCGGCGGCGATGGTCGCCGCCATCTCGACCGGGTGATGGCCGTAGTCGTCGATGATGGTGGCGGTGCCGCCAGCGGGCAGCGCCACTTCGCCGTAGCGCTGGAAGCGGCGCCCGACGCCCTTGAACTCGGCCAGCGCCTTGACGATGGCTTCGTCGGAGACACCCACCTCGGTGGCCACGGCGATCGCCGCGAGGGCGTTCAGCACGTTGTGGCGGCCGGGCAGGTTGAGCACGATCTTCAGCCGGCTGGTGGTGCCATTGACGCGCACCACGTCGAAGACCATCCGGCCTTCTTCGGCGTGGATGTTCTCGGCGCGCACGTTGGCGGATTCGGAGAAGCCGTAGCGGACGATCTGCTTGGACACCAGCGGCATGATCGAGCGCACGTGCTTGTCGTCGTCGCACAGCACGGCCACGCCGTAAAAAGGCAGGTGCTGCAGGAAATCGACGAAGGACTGCTTGAGCCGGGCGAAATCGTGCCCGTAGGTTTCCATGTGGTCGGCGTCGATGTTGGTGACGACCGACAGCACCGGCGTGAGGAGCAGGAAGGAGGCGTCGGATTCGTCCGCCTCGGCCACCAGGAAATCGCCCTTGCCCAGGCGCGCGTTGGCGCCAGCTGCGTTGAGCTTGCCGCCGATCACGAAGGTGGGGTCGAGCCCGCCTTCGGCCAGGATGCTGGCGACCAGCGAGGTGGTGGTGGTCTTGCCATGGGTGCCGGCGATGGCGATGCCCTGCTTGAGGCGCATCAGCTCGGCCAGCATCTGGGCGCGGGGCACCACCGGGATCTGGCGCGCGCGGGCAGCGATCACTTCGGGGTTGTCGCCCTTGACGGCGGTGGAGGTGACCACCGCATCGGCGTCGGCCACGTTTTCGGCGGCGTGGCCCTGGATCACCCGGGCGCCGAGCGCCTTCAGGCGACGGGTGGCGGCGTTGTCGCCCAGATCCGACCCGCTGACCTTGTACCCCAGGTTGACCAGCACTTCGGCGATCCCGCTCATGCCGGCGCCACCGATGCCGACGAAGTGGATGCTCTTGACTTTGTGTTTCACGTCGATTCCTTTAAGCAGCGAGCCCGGCGCAGACATCCGCGACGCGGGCCGTGGCATCCGGCTTGGCGCATTCACGGGCCTTGACCGCCATGGCCAGCAGGCGCTCGCGATTCATTTGCTGCAGCAGCGCGGCAAGGCGCTGCGGCGTGAGTTCGGTTTGCGGCATCAGCACCGCCCCGCCGGCTTCGGCGAGGAAACGGGCGTTGCCGGTCTGGTGGTCGTCCACCGCGTGGGGATAGGGCACCAGCACGCTGGCCACGCCGGCGGCGGCGAGCTCGGCCACCGTGAGGGCGCCGGCCCGGCAGATCACCAGATCGGCGTCGGCGTAGCGGTCGGCCATGTCGTCGATGAAGGGCAGCAGTTCGCCGTCCACATGGGCGGCCTGATAGCCGGCGCGCAGGGCGTCGATCTGCTTGGTGCCCGCCTGGTGGGTGACCTGCGGCCGCTCGGCCGGATCGATCAGCGCCAGCGCCTGGGGCACGGTCTCGTTGAGGGCCGCGGCGCCGAGGCTGCCGCCCACCACCAGCACCCGCAGCGGGCCCGTGCGGCCGGCGAAGCGCTCGGCCGGCGGCGCGACGGCGGTGATGTCGGCGCGTACCGGGTTGCCCAGCCACTCGCCTTTCTTCAGCACGTCGGGGAAGCCGGTGACGACCCGATCGGCCACGCCGGCCAGCACCTTGTTGGCAAGGCCGGCGACGGAATTCTGTTCGTGCACCACCACCGGGCGCCCCAGCAGCGACGCCATCATCCCGCCCGGGAAGGTGACGTAGCCGCCCATGCCGAGCACCACGTCGGGCTTCACACGGCGGATCTGGCCGAAAGCCTGGGCAAAACCTCGCAGGAGGTTGAGCGGCAGCAGCAGCTTGCGCAGCAGGCCTTTGCCGCGCAGGGCAGCAAAGCGCACCCAGGCGACTTCGTAGCCGCTGGCCGGCACGATGCGGGCTTCCATGCCCTCCGGATTGCCCATCCACACCACCTTCCAGCCGCGATCGCGCAGGGCGTCCGCGACGGCGAGGCCAGGGTAGATGTGGCCGCCGGTGCCGCCGGCCATGACCATCAGCGTGGGCATCAGGCGCTGCCTCCGCATTTCACGAGATTTTGACTCCGCGTCGCCGCAAGCGAGCTTGCGACGCTCCGTCGAAACAGACAAATCATGCGCTGCCTCCGCGCATGATTTGTCTGTTTTCCCAATCGATCCGCAGCAGGATCGCCAGCGCCACGCAGTTGGCCAGGATGCCGGAACCGCCGAAGCTCATCAGCGGCAGGGTCAGGCCCTTGGTGGGCAGGAGGCCCATGTTCACGCCCATGTTGATGAAGGACTGCACACCCAGCCAGATGCCGATGCCCTGGGCGACCAGCGCGGCGTAGGTGCGCTCCAGCGTGACGGCCTGCTTGCCGATGGCGAAGGCGCGCTGAATGAGGATCGCGAACATCACCACCACCGCCACCACGCCGGCAAAACCCAGTTCTTCGGCGATCACCGCCAGCAGGAAGTCGGTGTGGGCTTCGGGCAGGTAGAACAGTTTTTCGATGCTCCCGCCCAACCCCACGCCGAACCACTCGCCCCGCCCGAAGGCGATGAGCGCGTGGGACAGCTGGTAGCCCTTGCCGTAGGCGTCCTGCCACGGGTCCATAAAGCCCAGGATGCGCTGGCGACGGTATTCGGAGAAGGTGATCAGGAGCACGAAGCCGATCGCCGCGACGATCGCCAGCAGCACGAACAGGCGCACGTTGATGCCGCCCAGGAACAGCACGCCGAAGGCGATGGCGGTGATCACCACGAAAGCGCCGAAGTCCGGCTCCTTGAGGAGCAGGAAGCCGACGAACAGGATCACCCCGGCCATGGGCATGAAGCCCTGCTTGAAGCTGCCCATCAGCGGCAGCTTGCGGGTGGTGTAGTCGGCGGCGTAAAGCGCGGCGAAGAGCTTCATCAACTCGGACGGCTGGAGATTCACCACGCCCAGCGGCAGCCAGCGGCGGGCGCCGTTCACGTCGCGGCCCACGTGGGGGATCAACACGATGAGCAGCAGCACCACGCCGGCGATGAACAGCCACGGCGCCATCTCCTGCCACGCACGCATGGGAATCTGAAAGGCCACCACTCCCGCGATCACACCAATGGCGAGGAATACCGCGTGGCGCACCAGGAAGTAGGCCGGCTGATGACCGAACATCCGGCTACCCTCGGCGGTGGCGATCGATGCAGAGAAGACCATCACCAGCCCCAGCAGGAGCAGCGCGGCCGCCGACCAGATCAGCCACGGGTCGAGCTCACGGGGCTGGCCGAGGGGCTGCATCAGACGGCCGACGGCGCGGCTCGTCACCGGCGCGGCGCTGTCTTCCGCGTGGCGGGCGAGAAAACCGGAGATGGCGGCGGCGAGCTTCATACGGGGCGGACGTCAGGCAGGCGCTTCACCGCGTCGATGAAGACCTGGGCGCGGTGGGCGTAGTTGCGGAACATGTCGAGGCTGGCGCAGGCCGGCGAGAGCAGCACCACGTCGCCTGCCTGTGCGCGGGCGTTGGCCTCGAGCACGGCGGCGTCCATGTCGGCGGCGTGGATCAGCGGCACGCCACAGCCCTCCACCGCGGCCTGGATGGCGGCGGCGTCGCGGCCGATCAGCACCACGGCACGGGCGTAGCGGGCGAAGGCGTCTTTCAGGGGCGAGAAATCCTGACCCTTGCCGTCACCGCCGGCGATCAGCACGACCTTGCGGCGCAGGCCTTCGAGGGCGGCCACGGTGGCACCGACGTTGGTGCCTTTGGAATCGTCGTAGTAAATGACGCCGTCGGCCCGCTCGGCCACCGGTTCGACCCGGTGGGGCAGACCGCGGAAGGCCTTGAGCGCGGCGATCAGCGGCGCGCGAGGCAGGCCGGCGGCTTCGCACAGGGCCAGCGCGGCCAGTGCGTTGGCCACGTTGTGGCTGCCGGCGAGCTGCATGTCGGCGCGGCGCAGGAGCTTTTCGGTGCCGCGGGCGAGCCATTCGCCATCGTCGGTGCGGAGGGTGCCGAAATCGTCGGCGCCGGCCGGGGCGTCGATGCCGAAGGTGAGCACGCGGCGGCCCGGCAGGGCCATCGCCTTCACGCGGGCGTCCTCGCGGTTGAGCACCTGCACGCCCGCACCGTGAAAGACGGTGGCCTTGGCGGCGGCGTATTCGTCGAGGCCGGCGTAGCGGTCGAGGTGGTCGTCGGTGACGTTGAGCACCGTGGCGGAGGCGGCAGCCAGCGGCGGCAGGGTTTCGAGCTGGAAGCTGGAGAGTTCGAGCACCCACATCTGCGGCAGCGCCTGGCCGGCGTCGAGCCGGGCCAGCAGCACGTCCAGCGCAGCGGGGCTGATGTTGCCGGCGACGACGCCATCCACGCCTGCCGCCTTAACCATCTCGCCGGCCAGGGTGGTGGTGGTGGTCTTGCCGTTGGTGCCGGTGATGGCGATCACTCGGGTCTGATCCCACGCGCCGAGGCTTTGCAGGGCTTCGACGAACAAGGTCATCTCGCCGATGACCGGGATGCCGCGCTTGCGGGCGGCGTCGATGAGCGGCTGGCGCGGATCGAGCCCCGGGCTGATGGCCACGCGGCTCACCCCATCCAGCAGCGCGTCGGAGAACGCACCGGTGACGATCTCGGCCGCCGGCGCATCGGCGCGCAGGCGATCAACGCCCGGCGGCGTCTCGCGGGAATCCGCGACGCGCAGCGCCACGCCCTGACGGGCGAGCCAGCGGGCCATCGCCAGGCCGGATTCGCCGAGGCCGAGGACGAGGGTGAGATCAGCGTTTGCCATCATCGCTCACCGCAGCTTGAGGGTGGACAGGCCGAACAGCACGAGCATGATCGTGATGATCCAGAAGCGGACCACGACCTGCGTTTCCTTCCAGCCGCCGAGCTCATAGTGGTGATGCAGCGGCGCCATCCGGAAGATGCGCTTGCCGCCGGTGTACTTGAAGTACATCACCTGGACCATCACCGACATGGCCTCGGCCACGAACAGGCCGCCCATGATGAACAGCACGATCTCCTGACGCACGATCACCGCGATGGTGCCCATCGCCGCGCCCAGCGCCAGCGCGCCCACGTCGCCCATGAAGACTTCGGCCGGGTAGGCGTTGAACCACAGGAAGCCGAGGCCCGCGCCCGCGATCGCGCCGCAGATCACGGCCAGTTCGCCGGCGCCCGGGATGTAGGGCACGCCGAGATACTTGGAGAAGCCCATGTGGCCGGCCACGTAGGCGAAGATCGCCAGCGCGGCGCTGACCATCACCGTCGGCATGATCGCCAGGCCGTCGAGGCCGTCGGTGAGGTTGACCGAGTGGCTGGTGCCGTTGATCACGAAATAGGTCAGCACGATGAAGCCGAACACGCCCAGCGGATAGGACACCGCCTTGAAGAAAGGCACGATCAGCTCGAGCTGGGCCGGCAGCGTGGCGGTGAGGCCGAGAAAGCTCGCCGCCGCCAGGGCGATGGCGGAGGTCCAGAAATACTTCCAGCGGCTCGCCAGCCCCTTCGGGTCGCGATAGACGACCTTGCGCCAGTCATCCACCCAGCCCACGGCGCCGAAGCCGAGGGTCACGAAGAGCACGACCCACACGTATTTGTTGCGCAGATCGCCCCACAGCAGGGTGGTGAGGGCGATGCAGATCAGGATCAGCGCGCCACCCATGGTGGGCGTGCCGGCCTTGGTGAGGTGGGACTTGGGGCCATCGTCGCGCACCGCCTGGCCGATCTTCTTGGCGGCCAGCCAGCGGATCACCGGCGGGCCGAAGACGAGCGACAGCACCAGCGCGGTGCCGGCAGCAAGCACCGTGCGCAGCGTAATGTAGCCGAACACATTGAAAAAACGCGCATCCTTGCCGAGCCACAGGGCCAGTTCAAGCAGCATGGTGTTCCCCCGGGTTCATTGCGGAAGAAACTGCAGCCAAGCCGGTACAACAAAAACTCATTTCAAACTTTCTCTGCGATGGCATCGACGACCCGTTCCATTTTCATGAAACGCGAGCCCTTGACGAGCACCACCGTGTCTTCGTTCAGTTCCGCCTTCACGGCTGCGACGAGATCGTCGAGCTTGCTGAAGTGGCGGCCACCCTCTCCGAAGTTGCGCGCCGCAACCTCGCTCATCTCACCCAGCCCGAACAGGAAATCGACGCCTTCGCTCTTCGCGTAGCCGCCGATCTCGTCGTGGTACTGGAAACTCTGTTCGCCAATCTCGCCCATGTCGCCGATCACGAGGATCTTGCGGCCGGGGGTGGCCGCCAGCACCGCGATGCCAGCGCGCATCGAATCGGGGTTGGCGTTGTAACTGTCGTCGATCACCACCGCGCCGCCGAGGCCCTTGCGCAGGTGCAGGCGGCCCGGCGTGCCGGTGTAACCGCCCAGGCCTTCCGCCACTGCGGCCAGCGAGACGCCGGCAGCCAGACAGGCTGCGGCAGCCGCCAGCGCGTTGCGGACGTTGTGCTTGCCGGGCACGTTGAGGCGGAACGTCACTTCGCCCTGGGGCGAGGCGAGCGCGATGTCGCTGGCAAAGCCGTGGCCGGTGCAGCGGGCCGTCACGTCGGCATCGGCCGACAGACCAAACGTGAGCGTGCGGCGGCCGGCGTTGAGGGCCTTCCAGTAGCCAGCGAAGGCGTCGTCGGCATTGACCACCGCCACGCCGTCGGACGACAGGCCTTCGTAGATCGCGCCCTTTTCACGGGCCACTTCATTCACGCTGCCCATGCCCTGCAGGTGGGCGCGCTGGGCGTTGTTCACCAGCGCCACGGTGGGCCGGGCGAGGTGCGTGAGGTAGCCGATCTCGCCGGGGTGGTTCATGCCCATCTCGATCACCGCCGCGCGGTGGTTGCCGGACAAGCGCAGCAGCATGAGCGGCAGGCCGATGTCGTTGTTCAGGTTGCCCTTGGTGGCGAGCACCGCAAGTTCGGGGTCGAAGCCGTCGAGGCGGGCCTGGGCGCGCAGGATGGCGGCGCACATCTCCTTCACCGAGGTCTTGCCGTTGCTGCCGGTCACGCCGATCAACGGCAGCTCGAAGCCGGCACGCCAGCTGGCGGCCAGGCGGCCGAGGCCGAGGCGGGTGTCGTCGACGACGACCAGCGGCAGCGGAACCGGATTGGCGGCAGCCCAGGCCCGGTCGACCATCGCGGCCACCGCGCCCTGGGCGGCTACGGCGGAAAGGAATTCATGGCCGTCGAAGCGGTCACCGCGCAGGGCGATGAACAGCTGGCCAGGCTGGATGGCCCGCGAATCGGTGCTGACCGACATGAAGGCCACATTGCCGCCGACGGCGGTGCCGTCGGTGGCCAGCGCGGCTTCCTGGAGATCCATCATGAGAGTTCTCCCTGGGCGTCATTCCAGGCTTCGAGGGCATCGCGGGTCTGGTCCACGTCCGAGAAGGGGTGCCGCACGCCATTGACCTCCTGATAAGGCTCGTGGCCCTTGCCGGCGATGACGATCACGTCGTCGGGGGCGGCCGCGAGGATCGCGCTGCGGATCGCGTCGGAGCGGTCGGGGATGGTTTCCACATCGGCGCCGGCGCCTGCGGCGACATCCCGCAGGATCGCCAGCGGGTCTTCGCCGCGGGGGTTGTCGCTGGTGAGCACGACCTTGTCGGCGAGGCGGCTGGCCACTTCGCCCATCAGCGGGCGCTTGCCCGGGTCGCGGTCGCCGCCGCAGCCGAACACGCAGATCAGCCGGCCACCGCGGGCCTTGACGGTGGCGCGGATGGCGGTGAGCACCTGCTCCAGCGCGTCGGGCGAATGGGCGTAATCGACCACCACCAGCGGATCACCGATGCCGCCGAGGGTCTGCATCCGGCCCACCGGCGGGGTGAGGTCTTCGGCAACGGTGGCGGCTTCCTCGAGGCTGAAGCCCGAAGCCAGCAGGGTGCCGATCACCGCCAGCAGGTTTGAGACGTTGAACTGGCCGACCAGATTCGGGCACAGATCGGCCGACTCGTTGCCGCTGCGGGCGGTGAAACGCAGGCCGGCGGCGGTGGTGGTGAGGCGGTCGGCGAGGATCAGGCGATTGACCGGCGCCGCGTCGGCATTGCTCGCAACGAGGGTGTAGCCGATCACCTGAATGCCGCTGCCGGCCAGGCGTCGGGCCTGTTCCATGCCGAAGCGGTCGTCGAGGTTGAGCACCGCGGCCTTGAGGCCCGGCATGTCGAACAGACGGGCCTTGGCGGCACCGTAGTTTTCCATGTTGCCGTGGTAGTCGAGGTGATCGCGGGTGAGGTTGGTGTGCACCGCCACGTCGAAGTGCAGCCCGTTGAGGCGCTCCTGGTCGAGGCCGATGGACGACACCTCCATCGCCGCCACGTCGGCCTTGGCGGCACGGAACTCGGCGAGGGTCTGATGCAGGGTGAGGCTGTCGGGCGTGGTGTTGACGCTGGCCTTCAGGGCACCGGGGAAGCCGATGCCGAGGGTGCCGATCACGCCGCACTTGCGGCCCAGCGCGCCAAAGGCGCGGGACAGCCACTGGGTGACGGACGTCTTGCCGTTGGTGCCGGTGACGCCGACCAGCCACAGGGCCTCGGACGGACGACCGCAGACTTCGTTGGCCAGATGCCCGGCCAGCGAGGCGAGGCCATCGACGGCGATATTGGGCACCTGCAGGGTATCGTCCCACACGTGGCCGTCGCGCTCCCACAGCACGGCGGCGGCACCGGCGTGGACGGCATCAACGACGAACTGACGACCATCGACCCGATGGCCCGGACAGGCCAGGAAGACATCGCCGGCGCAGACCTTGCGGGAATCGAGGCACAACTGGGTGACTTCCACACCGGCCGCGGCCAGTTGGGCGAGCAGGTGCTGAGCCTGCTCTCGGGCGCTGACGCTCACATGGCCTCCCGGACGGTGGTCAGCCCCTGACGGGCAACCTGCAGCGGCTTGAGCGGCGCGTCGGGCGCGACGCCGAGGGTACGCAGCGCTCCGCCGGTCACCTGGGCGAACACCGGCGCGGCCACGTCGCCGCCGTAGTGCTTGCCGTTGGTGGGCTCGTCGATCATCACGGCGACGATCAGGCGCGGGTCGGAGATCGGGGCGATGCCCACGAAGGAGGCCACATAGCGGTTGGCGTAGCGGCCGCCGACCAGCTTCATCGCGGTGCCGGTCTTGCCGCCGACCCGGTAACCGGGCACGTTGGCCTGCTGCGCGGTACCGCCCGGCTGGACGACCATCTCGAGCATCTGGCGCACCTCGCGGGCAGTTTGCGGCGCGAACACGCGGGAGCCATGCACCGGCGGCGTATCCACGCGGGACAGGGACAGCGGCACGATGTCGCCGTCGCGCGCAAACACCTGGTAGGCGTTGGCGATCTGCATCAGGCTGACCGACATGCCGTGGCCGTAGGACATGGTGGCCTGTTCGATCGGGCGCCAGCTCTTGGCCGGACGCAGACGGCCGCCGACTTCACCGGGGAAGCCCAGCTTGAGCGGCGAACCGAAGCCCAGATCGTCGAACATCTTCCACATGGTTTCGGGCGGGAAGCTCAGGGCCATCTTGGCCGCGCCGATGTTGGACGACTTCTGGATCACCTGGGCGACGGTGAGGGCGCCATGCGGGTGCGCATCGGAGATCGTCGCGGAGCCGATGGTCATCCGGCCCGGCGCGCAGTTGATGATGGTGTTGGCGGTGACCTTGCCCTTTTCCAGCGCCAGCGCGGCAGTGAAGGGCTTCATCGTCGAGCCCGGCTCGTAGGTGTCGGTGAGCGCGCGATTGCGCAGCTGGTCGCCGGTGAGCTTGACGCGGTTGTTCGGGTTGTAGGTGGGTGCGTTGGCCAGGGCGAGGATCTCGCCCGTCTTGGCGTCGATCACCACCACGCCACCGGCCTTGGCCTTGTGGTCGGTCATCGCCTGCTTGAGGGCGGCGTGGGCGAGGTACTGGATCTTGTTGTCGATCGACAGCGCGACTTCCCTGCCATCCTGGGGCATGCGGATCGACTGGACGTCCTCGACCACGTTGCCGCGGCGGTCCTTGACCACCCGGCGGGAACCCGGTTTGCCGGCCAGCGCCGGCTCGAAGGCGAGCTCGATGCCCTCCTGACCCTTGTCGTCCACGCCGGTGAAGCCCAGCACGTGGGCCATCACCTCGCCACCCGGGTAGAAGCGGCGGTATTCGCGCTGGTCGTGGATGCCCGGCAGCTTGAGCGCCGCGATGCGATCAGCCAGCTCCGGCGACACCTGACGCTTGAGATAGACGAAATCCTTCTCGACACCGAGCTTCTGGTTGAGATCCTGCACCGGCATCTCGAGCAGACCGGCCAGCTGGCGGGTCTGGGACGGATTCAGGCGAGCGTCTTCGGGGATCGCCCAGATCGACTTGACCGGCGACGACACGGCGAGCACGTCGCCCTGGCGGTCAGTGATCTTGCCGCGGGTGGCGGGCACCTCGAGCACGCGGGCGTAGCGGGACTCACCCTTGGCCTGCAGGAACTGGTCGTTCACGCCCTGAAGGTAGGCCGCACGGCCTACCAGCGCCACCGAGCCGCCCAGCAGGCAGAGCAGGACGAAACGCGGCCGCCACGCCGGAAGCTCCGAGCGCAGCAGCGGATTGTGATTGAAGGTGACGCCCTTCTTGGCCTTTTTCATGGCCGCTCCTCGATGGCGATGATCTGCCCGGGCAGAGGCGGGCGCATCGCGAGTTTCTCGCGAGCGAGTTTTTCGATACGGGCGTGAGCCGCCCAGGTGCTTTGTTCCAGCTGCAGCTGGCCCCATTCGACCTCAAGCTGCTGGGAGCGCTGCTGCTCACGCTCGACGGCGGCGTAGAGCTTGCGGGCCTGGTGCTGGGACGCCACCACGCCGAGGCTGCTCGCCACCACCAGCATCACGAGGAATCCGGTCAGACGCGCCATGTCAGTCGGCCTGCCTTTCGGCGATGCGCATCACGGCGCTGCGGGAGCGCGGGTTGGCGGCGATCTCTTCGTCGGACGGACGCACCTGCTTGCCGACCAGCCCGAGCTTCGGCCTGGGCAGGTCAGCCGCGCGCACCGGCAGCCGCGCGGGAAGCTGCGGCGGCCGCGACTCGTCGCGCATGAAGCGCTTGACGATGCGGTCTTCGAGGGAGTGAAAGCTGATCACCACCAGACGGCCTCCGGCCGCCAGTGCTGCCACAACCTGCGGCAGGACTAGCGACAGCTCCTCAAGCTCTTGATTGACGAAAATCCGAAGAGCCTGGAAGGTGCGCGTCGCAGGGTGCTGGCCCGGCTCGCGCTTCCAGACCGTCTCTTCCACGATCGCGGCAAGCTGTCCAGTGGTTGCGACATGCCCCCCTGCCCGAGCAGCAACAATCGCCTTTGCAATCTCATAAGCAAACCGTTCTTCACCGTATTCCCTCAGTACCCGGGTTATGTCGGCGACCGGCGCTTCTGCCAGCCACTCCGCCGCGGTCATCCCGCGGGTCGTATCCATTCGCATGTCGAGCGGCGCATCGAAGCGAAAACTCATGCCCCGCCCGGCTTCATCCAGCTGCGGGGACGACACCCCCAGATCCAGCAGGACGCCGTCCACCTTCTCCACACCCCGCTCGGCCAGCGCCTCGGCAAAATCCGAGAACGGCGCATGGACGAGCTCGAAACGCCCGTCACCGATCGCCTCACCGGCGGCAATCGCCTGCGGATCGCGATCAAAAGCGATGAGCCGGCCCTTCGGCCCCAGCTGGGCCAGGATCGCCCGGCTATGCCCACCGCGACCAAAAGTGCCGTCCACGTAAACGCCGTCCGGCTTGATCGCCAGCGCATCCACCGCTTCTTTCAGCAGCACCGTGATGTGCGGAGCGGTACTCACAGCGGCAGGTTTTCCCAACCTGCGGGCATGAGATCCGTGCCCAGGGCAAAGATCGCCTCCTGCTGCTTCTGCCAGCCCGCATCGGACCACAGCTCGAAGTGATCGCCCTGCCCCACCAGATGCACCTGTTTTTCCAGTTGCGCAAAGCCGCGCAGCTCGGGCGCGATCAGCACGCGGCCGGCCGAATCCATCTGTTCATCGCGGGCAAAACCCACGAGCAGACGCTTGAGCAGGGCGGAACGCTGATCGAGGCTCGAGCCGGCAAGCACCTTGTCGCGGATCGGCCCCCAGGCGGGAGCGGGATAGATCAGGAGGCAGCGGTGGGGATGCGCGGTGAGGATCAGCTCGTTTCCGGCCAGCTCGGCGAGCGCGTCCCGATGCCGCGCCGGAATCGCCAGGCGACCCTTCGCATCGAGACTGAGCGCCGCTGCGCCTTGAAACATTGATGACCCCACTTTCCAACCCCGACGAACCGGAAAAACTCACTTTTTCCCACTTTCGTCCACTTCGTCCCACTTTAGAGCAAAAAAAATACCCGGTCAAGTTGGGTCCAGAGCAAATCTCTTTTCGCCACAAGCACTTAGGAATCGGAGGGGGTCTTGTAAGAAATCCGCTTACAAATCAACGTCAGTAGCGTGGATTGCAAAAGTTGAGGATGAATTCACAACTCCTGCGCCCGCCCGAAAGGCAGCCGAGATGCTTTCAGGCACGAAAGCGCAAAAGAATGTTTCGCACCAAGGCCTGGCGCGAAATAAGTCGCGAATGTGGAGACAAGTGGGAGAGAAACGAAAAAACGAGGGGCGAAGTGGGGAAGTCCGCCGATAAGCCGGGTTCTGTCGAGCGGGCCGGTCCGAAAACCTGCCCGCCGGGCAATCATTCCTCTGGTCGACGCGTTACCGCGCCGCTCTAGCAGCCTACCCGGGGACTCAGCGAGCAGCCTCAACGTCCCCCTATTTGGCCTTGCCCCGGATGGGGTTTACCGTGCCGTCCGTGTCACCACGTCCGCGGTGGGCTCTTACCCCACCGTTTCACCCTTACCTGATCCGCCCGGAGGCGGCCATCGGCGGTCTGCTCTCTGTTGCACTTTCCGTCGCTTTGGCCCGAAGGCGTATGGCGCCCGGCCGTTAGCCGGCATCCTGCTCTGCGGGGCCCGGACTTTCCTCGATGCGCGAACGCACCGCGATTGCCTGGCGAACTTCCCGGCGCGGAGTATAGCCGCTTCAGCCGGCAAAAGCCCGCCGCGTCACTCCGGGTCGCGCAGCTCGGCGGCGCGGGAGACCACCTCGTCGATCACGCAGTCGAGGCGCGAATAGAACGACGGGCTGCTGGAATCCCCCCAGGCGGTGAGGGTATCACCCACCGAGATGCCGACCTCGAGCTCGCCGCAGCCCTCCGCGCTGGCAAGCCCGGGCAGGCGGCCCGCGACCCGCCGGCCAAGACGCCCCCCCCCTTTGAAGACCACCACCACGTCGCTGGTCTTGGGATCGACGCCCAGGCTGCGGACGCCCATTGCACGGAGCGCAGGGCCGTGCTGGACCTCGACCTTCGCGGCCATGACGGGGTCACTGCGACGCCGATCAACCGGCTGATCCACCTGCATATAGAGCACAATGCCCACAGCAAGAAGGATTAGCAGCCCGAGGGCGATGACAAGTTTACGAACGTCCATAAAACGCCAAAATCAGCAAAAACGATATTATTGCGCACTTCGCATCTCAATTCATCCGGTCGGCGAAGGGCTGCGTGAAAAAAATGGACCTGTAAGCGATTCTTGCCGCAGCCGGCTTCAGTCGCATCCGGTTACGAGTTGCGCAAGCCGACACTTACGCTACAACGAAGGTGGTGCTGCAATGATGCATGTAAACGACTGGAGTTCCGTGCGATGAAAAGTCCGTTTTGCCGATCGACGCCGCTCGCCCGACGGGCACTGCTCGCGGCGCTCCTCACGGCGGGTACGGCCGTCGCCATTCCGGCCCACGCCGACCGCGGCGGGCGCTTCCGTGGCGGCCCCGGCTGGGGTCCCGCGCCAAGGGTCTGGGTCAGCCCGCACTACCACGGTGGCTTCAACAGCTGGTGGATCGTCGGCGCCCCGTGGGTGTTCTATCCCCCCTATTACAGCCCGCCGCCCGTCGTTGTCCAGCAGGAAGCGCCGATCGTGCTGCCCGACATGCCGCCGGCACCGCAGAGTTGGTATTTCTGCGACAGCGCCCGCGCCTACTACCCCTACACCCAGACCTGCCCGGAGGGCTGGCGAAGCGTCCCGGCCATGCCGGTGGGTGAAAGCCAGGCATCTCCGGCCGAGGGCCGGAACTGGTACTACTGCGAGAGCGCCAAGGGCTATTACCCCTACGTCCAGCGCTGCCCTGAGAAGTGGCGCCCGGTTGCCGCCCAACCCCAGACACCGTCCCAGGGCGCGACGCCGGTGCCCCCGGCAACCGGCCCGGAAGGAGCCTCCAAACCATGAACACGCCCGACCGCCCGTCCCGTCTCTCCCGCCGCACCCGGCTGCTGATGATTCCCCTGGCCCTGCTCGCCGGCTGCGCCAGCCTGCCCAGCGGCCCGCGGGTGGCGGTGATGCCGGCCCCCGGCAAGCCCCTCGACCTGTTCACGATGGAAGACCGCCAGTGCCGCAACTACGCCGACCAGGCTATCGGCATCGCGCCGCGGGATTCCGCCGCCCAGAACATGGTCGGCAGCGCCATCGTGGGCACCGCCATCGGTGCCGCAGTGGGGGGCCTTGCCGGCGGCAACCACGGCGCCGCCACCGGAGCGGCGGTCGGCATGGTGGCCGGCTCGGCCAGCGGTACCAGCCAGGCCGCCTATGCCGGCGCCGATGCCCAGCGTCGCTACGACATCGCCTACCAGCAGTGCATGTACGCCAAGGGCAACCAGTTGCCGGGCTACGGCTATCGCACACCCTTGCCCGCCCCCGGTGGCGCGGTGCCCCATTACTACCCGCCTCCGCCGCCCCCAGTGCTGCCGCCGCGGTAATCCCGCCTCACCCGCACGTCCTTCGCGGGTGACTTCCCCTGCGCCGTCCGGCACAATCCGGGGCGCAGGAGATCAGCCATGAAATTCGATGTACTCATCGTGGGCGCCGGACTTGCCGGCGCCGCCCTCGCCGCCGCGCTTCGCGGCAGCAACCTGAAGGTTGGCATCGTCGAAACCCGCCCCCCGGCCCGCCCGGACGGCTGGGACGCGCGCATCTATGCGATCAGCCCGACCAACGTGGATTTCCTCTCCGAGATCGGCATCTGGCAGCACCTCGACCCGGCCCGCATGGCGCCGGTGTACGACATGGAGATCCACGGCGACGCCGGCGGCCGGCTCGATTTCTCCGCCTACGACAGCGGCCTGCGCGAGCTCGCCTGGATCCTCGAATCCAGCCTGATGCAGCTCGAGCTGTGGGAAACCGTCAAGCGCCAGCACAACGTCACCCTGATCTGCCCGGCCTCGCCGGCGGCGCTCGCCATCGACGACACCGCCGCGCGCCTCACCCTCACCGACGGCCGGCGCGTCGAGGCGAAGCTGGTGGTGGCCGCCGACGGCCGCGACTCGTGGGTGCGTCAGGCGGCCGGCATCGGCGCCCGCAACACCCCCTACGACGAAAAAGGCGTGGTCGCCAACTTTCGCTGCGAGAAGCCCCACCGCAACGCCGCCTTCCAGTGGTTCCGCCCGGACGGCGTGCTGGCCTATCTCCCGCTGCCCGACCAGCAGATGTCGATGGTGTGGTCCGCGCCGGATGCCCTTGCCGACGAGCTCGTCGCCCTGCCCCCCGAAGCCCTGTGCGCGCGGGTGGCCGAAGCCGGCGGCTACCGCCTCGGCAAGCTCGAGCTCATCACCCCCGCCGCGGCCTTTCCGCTGCGCCTGATGCGCGTCGAGACTGCGGTGCGCCCACGCCTCGCGCTGATCGGCGACGCCGCCCACGCGATCCATCCGCTGTCGGGCCACGGCATCAACCTCGGCTACCAGGACGCCCGCGTGCTGGCCGAACAGATCAAGGGCCTGCCCGCCTGGCGCGACCCGGGCGAGTTGCCGGTGCTGCGCGCCTACGCCCGCGCCCGCGCCGAGGAGACCGCCCTGCTGCAATACACCACCCACGGCCTCAACCGCCTGTTCAAGCCGGCCGACCCGATCCTCTCGGGCCTGCGCAACATTGGTCTGAACCTCACCAACAGCGTGCCTGTCTTACGTAACGCGCTGGTCCGCTACGCCATTGCCGGCCGCTTCTGAACCCCACTACACGCCGCCCCTGGAGACTCCCGGATGAAATTCCCCTTCGTACGCTCGCTGCTCGCCACCCTCTTCCTCGCAGCCGGCGTCGCCCATGCAGCCACCGACGAAGCCTCGGTCAAGAAGAACCTCGAAACCTTCGTGGGCGGTCCCGCCGTCGACAGCGTCAAGAAGACCCCTTACGGCGGGCTCTATGAGGTCGTGCTCAAGTCCGGCGAGCTGATCTACACCGACGCCTCGGTGAGCTTCATCATCGACGGCAGCGTGATCGACGCCAAGACGCGCAAGAACGTCACCCAGGCGCGGATGGCCCAGCTGCTCAAGATCGACTTCGCCACCCTGCCCCTCGACCAGGCCATCAAGCAGGTGCGCGGCAACGGCAAGCGCGTGATCGCCAGCTTCGAAGACCCGAACTGCGGCTACTGCAAGCGCCTCGCCAAGGACATGCAGGGCCTCAAGGACGCCACCATCTACACCTTCCTGTACCCCATCCTGAGCCCGGATTCCACCGACAAGTCGAAGAACATCTGGTGCGCCAAGGATCGCGCTGCCGCCTGGAACGACTGGATGACCGCCGGGAAGGCGCCCGCCGCCGCCGCCGCCGGCTGCGACACCAGCGTCATCGACAAGAACGTGGCCCTTGGCCAGAAGATGAAGGTCTCGGGCACCCCGACGATCTTCACCGCCGACGGCAACCGCCTGCCCGGCGCGGTGCCTCTGGCCCAGCTCGATCAGGCCATGAACCAGGCCGCCGGCAAGTAAGCCGCACGCACCACGCAAAAAGGGCTGCCCTCGGGCAGCCCTTTTGTTTTTCCGGCCGGATCAGGCCGCCGCCTGGGGCCGGCGCGGCTTGGGCAGCGGCAGGCAGTGGGCCGCCGGACGGCCCAGCAGATGGCCCTGCAGCCAGTCCACGCCGGCCTCCCGGGCCACGTCGCGCTGCAACGGGTTCTCGATGCACTGGCACACCACGCCCATTCCGAGGCGGCGGATCTCGGCGCTGAGTTCGGTCATCACGCGCTTGGCGAGGCTCAGGTGGCCGGCGTGGCCGATCAGGCTGCGGTCGAGCTTCACCACATCCGGCGCCAGCTGCTCCAGCCTTTCCAGATCCGAGGTATGCCGCCCGAAGTTGTCGATGGCCACCCGGTAGCCCCGCTCGCGGTATTCGGCGATGGCGACGGCGAGCGGCGCGACAGGCTCGAAGCCGTCGTCGGTGAGTTCGAGGATCACCCGATCCGGGGTCAGCCCGCAGCGGGCCAGCACCGTCTCGAACACGTGGCCGTGGTGGTCGCGCACCACACGGATCAGCTGCGGATGGACGTTGAGGGCCAGGAAGCCGCCGTGCTGCTCCCGCTCCAGCAAAAAATTGAGGGCGTGCAGGGTGCGCGCCATGCGATCCAGGTGCACCAGCTCGTCATCGTCCCGGGCATCCAGGAAGACCGCGTGGGCCGGTGCCGCCTGCGCGCCTGCGCCCACCACGCACAGGTGCGCCTCGTGCCCCGCCGGCTGCTGGCCGATGCGCTCGACAACCGGCTGAAAGCGCGTCCCGAACACCCGCCCGCCGAAGAACATGCGCACCTGCCCATCGACGAACCGGAAGCCCTCATCCTCGCCGCCGCGGACGAGCCGGTTGCGCTTGTTGAAGTAATGGACGAGTTCGGTAAGGGGCACGATGGTCTCCGGCATGCTGATTGGATGGCGTCTGAAGCAGGGCGCCAGCTTCGCACGGTAGCGCGTTGCTCCGGGCGGGCGAACCATGAATTTAAGAAAAACTTATTACAAATCTACGATCTGCGTGCAGCCCGGCGCAAATAAAACGCCCGCGCCGGGTAGCCCGAGGGTAGCGCGGCCAAGGCCCGGGCGTGGCGCACGAAAGTCAGACATGCGATCTCGCAAGTTTTACTTGGGACGTTCCAGCTAATACTTGCGCGCTTCCAGGTTGGATTTGGGAGGTTCCAGCCCGGACTTGGGCCATCCCAAGTCGGACATTCGTTTTTTCAAAGCCAGGCTTCGGATGGCCCAAGTCTGACTTACGCGCGCCCAGGCAAAACCTGCAAAGCCCCAAGTCCGATTTAGAACCTTTCAAGTATTTGTTGAGCGATTTCAAGTCGGCGCTTCGCAGGCCAAGCGCCGACATCGACCTCAGCGCGGCACCTGATCCCGCGGGTAGAGCACCCACATCTCGCCCTTCTGGCGCATCCGGCCGGCCTGGGCGCCGGCTTCGGCGCCGAAGCCCCAATAAAAGTCACCGCGCACGCCGCCCTTGATCGCGGTGCCGGTGTCCTGGGCCAACATCAGGCGGCGCAGGGGCTGGGTGCTGTTGGGCTGGGTGGTGGACAGGAACACCGGCGCCCCCAGCGGAATGCTGCGCGGGTCCACCGCCAGGCTGCGCCCGTCGGTGAGGGGCTGGCCCAGGGCGCCCACCGGCCCGCCGCCGTGGTTGGCCACCTCGCGGAAGAACACGTAGCTCGGGTTGGCGTTGAGCATCTCCTGCAGGCGGCCGGGGTTGGCCCGCGCCCAGTTCTTGATGCCGTCCATCGAGGCTTGATCGATGCGCAGCTCGCCCTTGTCGGCCAGCCAGCGGCCGATGGACTGATAGGGATGGCCGTTGGTGTCGGCGTAGGCGATGCGCACGATGTTGCCATCGGGCAGCTTCACCCGGCCCGAGCCCTGCACCTGCAGGAAGAACAGATCCACCGCGTCGTCGGCATACAGGATGGCCTTGGCGGCGAACTTGTCGGCCATCCGCGCCACCTCGGCGCGGGAGTAATAGGGCACCACCTTCTTGCCCACCAGCCGGCCGCGCAGGCGCTGGCCCTTGAGGTCGGGCAACACCTCGCCCAGATCGATGGACAGCAGGTCGTCCGGCACGCCCAGCACCGGCCAGTTGTAGGCCCCGCCCTTGTGGCGGCTGCCGTTGATGAGGGGCTCGTAGTAGCCGGTGATGAGGCCTTCCTTGGTGCCGTCCGGGTTGCTCACCCGCCACGGCGTGAAGCGCGACTCGAAGAAGCTGCGCACCGCCGAGGCACCCGGCCGCTCGCCCATCCCGCGGGCCGCCTCGCACACCGACGCCCACACCGCCTGCCGGCCAACGGCCCGGCACGAGGCCAGGAAGGCCGGCCAGGCCTCGTCGATGGCATCGCCACTCCAGCCCGGCAGATCGGCCCACCCGGCCGGCTGCAGCGGGCGCGCCAGGGGCTGGGGCGCCGGCGCGCCGCCGGTGGCCGCCGGTGGCGTGACGGCAGGGGGCGGGGTGGGATGCGCGGGCTGGACCACCGGCGCAGACGGCCCGCTCACCGGACGCGGCGCGCCGGCACACGCCGCCAGCAGCAGCGCGGCGCAGGTGGCAGAAAGACGGGACAAGGCAGGAGAAGCGGGAATGGAGCGGAAGGGGTGGAACATGGATGGGGTACACTCGCGGCTGGCAATCTTTACCCGCCCGAGTATAACCACCGGCCCGCCTCGCCGGGCCCGCAAAGGACGCGCCATGTGGCTGATTGGCCTCGAACTCGGCCTTGCCGCCGTGCTGCTCGCCATCGTTGCCCTGGCCCTGCGCAGCCCGCACAAGAACGACACGGATGACACCCCCGATGACTGACCTCAACCAGTTCCTCTCCCGCGCCGAGCGCCTGCTCGAACGCCTCGAACGCTTCCTCCCCGCCGACGCCGCGCCGCCCGACTGGAGCGCCTCCACCGCCTTCCGCTGGCGTAACCGCAACAACGCCAAGGCCCTGGTGCCGGTGCCGCGCCCCCACCAGATCCGTCTCGACGACCTGCAGGACATCGAGGAGAAGAAGGCGCGCATCGTCGCCAACACCCGCCAGTTCCTGGCCGGCAAGCGCGCCAACAACGTGCTGCTCACGGGCGCCCGGGGCACCGGCAAGTCGTCGCTGGTGAAGGCCCTGCTCAACGAATTCGCCGGCGCCGGGCTGCGCCTCATCGAGGTGGACAAGGACGACCTGATCGACCTGCCCGACATCGTCGAGCTGGTGCAGGACCGCCCGGAGCGCTTCATCCTGTTCACCGACGACCTCTCCTTCGAGGACGGCGAGCCGGCCTACAAGGCCCTCAAGAGCGTCCTCGACGGCTCGCTGGCCGCGGTGCCCGACAACGTGCTGATCTACGCCACCTCCAACCGTCGCCACCTGATGCCCGAGTACTTCTCGGAGAACGCCGCCACCAAGCACGTGGACGGCGAAGTGCATCCGGCCGAAGCGGTCGAGGAGAAGATCTCCCTCTCGGAGCGCTTCGGGCTGTGGATCTCCTTCTACCCCTTCAGCCAGGACGAGTACCTCGCGGTGGTCAATCACTGGCTGGGCGAGTTCGGCGTGCCGGCGGATGCCATCCCCACCGCCCGCGGCGACGCACTGCAATGGGCGCTGCTGCGCGGCTCCCGCAGCGGCCGCGTGGCCTGGCAGTTCGCCCGCGACTACGCCGGGCACTTTGAATCATGAGCAAGCCCCAACGCAAGATCGTCCACGTGGCGGCGGCCGTCATCACCCGCCCGGACGGCAGCTTTCTCCTCGGCCAGCGCGCGCCGGACACCTTCTACCCCGGCTACTGGGAGTTTCCCGGCGGCAAGGTCGAGCCCGGCGAAACGCCCCGCGACGCGCTCGTCCGCGAGCTGGACGAAGAGCTGGGCATGAAGGTGGACGTGGCCTGGCCGTGGATCGTCCGCGAGCACGAGTACGAGCACGCCCACGTGAGCCTGCACTTCTTCGAAGTGCCCGCCTGGCACGGCGAGATCGACGACAAGGTGCACTCGGCACTGGCCTGGCAGCGTGCCGACGCGATGGACGTCGGCCCGATGCTCCCCGCCAACGGCCCGATCCTGAAGGCCCTGCGCCTGCCCCGCACGATGGGCATCACCCACGCCGCGGAGATCGGCATCGACGCCCAGCTGGCGCAGCTCGACGCGGCGCTGGCCGGCGGCCTGAAGCTGGTGCAGATCCGCGAGTTGGCGCTGCCGGATTCGGAAAGGGAAACCTTCGCCCCCGCGGTGGTGGAGCGCTGCCACGCCGCCGGCGCGCTGGCCGTCGTCAATGAAGATGCAGCGCTGGCCCGGGCCATCGGCGCCGACGGCGTGCATCTGCCCTCCCGCCGGCTCGCCGAGATCGACACCCGGCCGGATTTCGAATGGGTCGGCGCGTCCTGCCACGATCGTTCGGAACTCGAAAAAGCCGCCGCGCTGGGCCTCGACTACGCGCTCCTCGGCGCAGTCAAGCCGACCCACAGCCATCCCGGACAGGCCGGCCTCGGCTGGGAAGCGTTCGGCAAATTCGTGGAACGGCTGCCGCTCCCGGTGTTCGCCCTGGGCGGGCTGGCCGCCGGCGATCTGACCGAAGCCAAGGCCGCCGGCGCCCACGGCATCGCGGGCATCCGGGCGATCTGGGGGTAAACGAAAAACCGGCCGCTCAGTGCGGCCGGTTGAGGGGATCGGCGTCGTTGTCGAGGGGCGTCTCGCCCGCCACCCGATACTGATCGGTCGCCCACGCGCCCAGGTCGATCAGGCGGCAACGATCCGAGCAGAACGGCCGCCACTTGTTCTCCGGCACCCACTCGACGTCGGTGCGGCAGGTCGGGCACTTGACCACGCGGGGTTTGCTGGGCGAGGTCATCAGAGATTGCAGAAAGTCAGCTCGAAGGGCACGTCGATATCCACCTGACCGGGGCGGGTCACGGTTTCGGCGTGCATCAGGCGGATGTTGAGGGCGTACTTGTTGGCGCTGGTTTCGGGCACGCACATGGCGCTGCCGTGCAGGCGGATGCGGATCATCTGCACCGTGCGCCCGCCCATGGTCTGCTGGAAGGCGCCGCGGTGGGCCACCTGGGATTCGGGCCGGCCACTGGCGCGCAGCAGGCGCAGCACGATGGCGAGGCCGTCACGGATCGGCAGCAGGGGCTGGACCCACGACATCAGATCACGCCGACGCAGTTCGACTTCGCGGTTGAGCCAGTGGTGGTAGGACGGCAGATCGAACTCGCAGGCGCCGCCGGGAATCGCCGCGCGGCTGCGGATGTTCATCAGCCATTCGTTCTCGCGCAGATACTGGCCGGTCTTGCCGGCCATGGCGAGGAGCGAGGCGGAGGCCTGCTCGATCTCGTAGAGGGCGCCGGAGAGGGCTTCCTCGGAAATCTGGGGATTGTTGCGGAAGGACAGGAGGATCTGGCGCTGCCGTTCGAGCTCCTGCACCAGATCGACCTTGAGATCGGCGCGGCAGGCGACTTCGAGGATCTCGAACAGGGTGACGAGGGCCACATGGTGTTCGAGCGAGCCTTCGGCACGCACGAAATGCATGACCTTCTCGAAAAGGTCTTCCAGCCTCAACAGCGTGCGGATCCTCTCGTTGAGCGGATATTCGTAAGTAATCACGCGCGCGCCTGGATAAGGTATGGAAAATTGACGGTCAGACCGGCGCGAATCATATCACAGGCACTTCACCCGCGCCGCGCGGGCCAGGTAGTCCTCGTGCAGGCGTGCAACCTGGGCACGCAGGGCGTCCAGGCCGCCGGCGTTATCGACCACATCGTCGGCAGCGGCCAGGCGGGCTGCGCGGGTGGCCTGGGCAGCCATGATCGCCCGCACCTGATGGGCGTCGAGCCCGCTGCGGCTCATCACCCGCGCCACCTGGACGTCCTCGGGGCAATCGACGACACACAGGCGCGCCACACGCTCGCGGTAAGTGCCGGATTCGATCAGCAGCGGCACCGCCAGGATCACGTAGGGGGCGGTGGCGGCCAGGCACTGCCGCTCGCTCTCGTCGCGGATCATCGGGTGCAGGATGGCCTCGAGGCGCTTGCGGGCGGCCGGGTCTTCAAAGGCCAGCGCGCGCATCGCCGGGCGATTTAGGGCGCCGTTGTCGGCCACCACCCCGGCGCCGAAGGCGGCCTCGATGGCCGGCATCGCAGCACCGTGGGGCGCAGTGAGCTGGTGGGCGATGAGATCGGTATCGACAATGGCCGCGCCGAAATCACGGAAAAGATCGGCCGCGGCGCTCTTGCCGCTTCCGATGCCACCGGTCAGGCCCACCACAAAAGGCCGCAAGGTCATGGAGCACATTCGAGACGATTGGCGCCCTGGAGCCGCTCGGAAAGATCGCTCGCCAGGGTGGCGAGGCTGTCGGACGGGCCACGCACCTCGACCCGCAGCACGCTGGCGCCGCGGCTGGCGATCTGGGCGCTGCGCACGCCCTTTTCACGCAGCAGGTTAAGATGACGGCCGGCGGCCTGCTCGTTCTTGAAGAGGCCGAGGGAGATCGCGAACTGGTTGGGGCCGGCGTCCTGGACGATGAAGAGATCTTCGATGCCCAGCCGGCGGAGCTCGGCCGCCTTGCGGTCGGCGCCCTCCTTGTTGCCCTGGCTGGGGATATGCACCCACCAGGAACTGGCGCCGACGCCGCGGCTCTCGGACAGTTTGAAGCCCGCGCCGGTCTTGGCGACCCGCGCCGACAGCTCGGCCGCCTGATCGGCGCTGAGCCCGCTGAACGCCACACAGGCCGGCGGTGCAGTGTCGGCGGCCCGGGCAGGCTTCGCCGGGACGGGTTCAGGGGCGGGTGCCGATTCGGCCGGGGCAGGAACGGCTTCCGGCACAGCGGCGGCAACCGGCGCGGACACCGCCGGCGGCAACTCCGCCACAAGCCGCAGCCGCTCGGGGTTGAGCTGGTTGCTCAGACGCTCCGGCTCGCCGCCGGACGCACCCGAGCCGAGCCCGCCTTTCCAGACGGCCAGCGCCAGCAGGTTGGCGACGAGGAGGATAAGGACAGCTACACGTAAAGTACCCATGGCCGCAAGACTAACCCATCACAGTCAACGGGAAAAGGCACCGAATGCCCTGCAGGCGCGGAGACGCGCGTCGTTACAATTCTTGACGCATATGCGCCAGGCCTTCAAGGACAAGGTTCTCGACGAGACGCAGCGGGCATTCGAGATGCGGCGCCAGGTTGCCCGCGGCCCCACCATTGAGCAGGCACAGCGCGCCCTCCTCCGCCGCCGCCAGCCGGAACATCCGCTCGATGGCGCCCACCTGGGCATGCAGACAGCCGGTGACGATGGCGTCCGCGGTGCGCCGCGGCGTGGTCTCGAAGCGCCCGTCGGCAAAAGGCAGCTGGGCGGTATCGCGGGCGAGGGACATGCGCATCAGGTCGAGCCCCGGCAGGATCACTCCGCCCTGGAAAACCCCGGCGCCGTCGAGCAGGTCGGCCGTGGTGGCGGTGCCGGAGGTGACCACCAGCGCCGCCTTGCCGTGGAGCGCCCGGGCACCGACGAGGGCCGCCCAGCGGTCCGCGCCCAGCCTGGCGGGGTCGAGATAGGCGTTGCGCACGCCAAAGCCTTCGGCCTGCGGCCTGATCCATTCGGGCTCCAGCCCGCGCTCGGCCAGCATCGCGCCAAGCCGGCCACCGACGGTGGCGCCGGCCACGTTGGCGCCGAGCATCCGCCGCACCGGCCCCAACCCCGTCAGCACATCAGCAAAGCCATCCAGCGCCGACAACAGCACCGCGCCCTGACCGAGCCAGCGATCACCGTCGCGCAGCCCCCATTTGAGGCGGGTGTTGCCCACATCGAGAAGCAGATCCATCACGCCAGCCTCAGGGAGACTTCACCGGACAGCACCCGACGGCGGCCCTCCGACGTATCGAGGAGCAGCGCGCCGTCGTCATCGACCCCGGCGCAGGTGCCGGCGAGTTCCTGCGCCTCGCCGAGGATGCGCACCGGCAGGTCGGCGAAGGCGTTGCGCTGCTGCCACGCGGCGCGCAGGGCCGGAAAGCCGGCGGCGGCGTAGAGATCGAGGAAATGATGGAGCTGCGCCAGCAGCAACCCGAGCAACCGGTTGGGTCCCGGCGGCGACGCCAGACAGGCGGCCAGATCGGTGACGCCGGTGGCGGATTCCACCTGAGCGTCGGCAGGCAAGCGCAGGTTGAGGCCGATGCCGATCACCGCCGCCGGCGGCCGGCCGCGGGACGAGGACAGCTCGACCAGGATGCCAGCGAGCTTCCTGCCGTGGATGAGGACGTCGTTGGGCCACTTGAGCTGCACGCCCTCGACGCCGAGCACTTCCAGCGTGCGCGCCACCGCGAGGCCGACCACTAGCGACAGCCCGGCCGGCATGTGGGGCGCCGGCGTGAACTGCCAGCGCAGCGAGAAGGTCAGCCCGGCACCCGGCCACGACAGCCAGCTGCGGCCACGCCGCCCGCGCCCCGCGATCTGCCGATCCGCCGCCAGCACCGCGATCCGCCCGTCGTCGTCGGCCGGCGTTTCCATCAGCCGGCTGTTGGTGGAATCGCACTCCGGCACCACCACCAGCGAAAACTGCCCGGCAAGCTCGCCCAGCACGGCCGCCACCGCCCCTGCGTCGAGGGCCTCGAAATCGGAATGGCTCAAGAAGGATTACCTGATCGTTGAAACGAGTCGGTAATTATGGCGGACAGGGGCGGGAATTGGGGAGCCTGAGGCTTTCAAACCGCCCCAGAGAACCTCCGGACCGAAAGGGGTGGAGAAACCGTAGCGAGCGGCCCGAGGTCGCGACGAGGAGCGGAAACGTACAGGCGTACGTTGAGCACCGGAATCGCGAGATCGGGCCGCGCAGTAGGTTTATCCGCCCCTTTCAGGCGTGGTCGGGCTCTTCTAGTCCAAGCTCCTGGATCTTGCGGGTGATGGTGTTGCGCCCGATGCCCAGGAGCTGCGCGGCCTCGATCCGGCGCCCGCCGGTGGCCGACAGGGCGCGGCGGATGAGGATGCGCTCGAAGTCGCGGGAGAGCATGTCGAACACCTCGCCCGGATGTTGGGCGATGGCCCGGTCGGCCTCGGCCATCAGGGCGTCGCCCCAGTTGGCGGGCTGTTCGCGGGTGGGCTGATCCTTGAGTTCGGGCGGCAGGTCGGCCACCTCGACGGTCTGACCCGGGGCCATCACGGTGAGCCAGTGGCAGAGGTTTTCGAGCTGGCGCACGTTGCCAGGGAAATCCAGGCTCTGCAGGTATTTGAGGGTCGCGTCGGAGAGGCGCTTGGCCTCGACGCCGAGCTCCTGGGCCGACAGGGAGATGAAGTGCTTGGCCAGCGACGGGATGTCCTCACGGCGCTCGCGCAGCGGCGGCAGGCGCAGGCGGATCACGTTGAGGCGGTGGAACAGATCCTCGCGGAACAGGCCCTGGCGCACCCGGTCTTCCATGTTCTGGTGGGTGGCGGCGATGACGCGCACGTTGGCCTTGATCGGCTGGTGGCCGCCGACGCGGTAGAAGTTGCCGTCGGAGAGCACGCGCAGCAGACGGGTCTGCAGCTCGGCGGGCATGTCGCCGATTTCGTCGAGGAACAGCGTGCCGCCCTCGGCCTGCTCGAAGCGGCCGCGGCGCATGGTCTGGGCGCCGGTGAAGGCGCCGCGTTCGTGGCCGAAGAGCTCGGATTCGAGCAGGTCGCGGGGGATCGCGGCGGTGTTGATGGCGATGAAGGGCGCGTCCTTGCGCGGGCTGTGGCGGTGCAGCGCACGGGCCACGAGCTCCTTGCCGGTGCCCGATTCGCCGTTGATCAGCACCGTGGCGTGGGACTGGGCAAGCCGGCCGATGGCGCGGAAGACCTCCTGCATCGCCGGCGCCTGGCCGAGGATCTCGGGCACGGACGACAGCTCCTCGACCGCGCCGGCCTGGTGGGCGCTCTCGTCGATGGCGCGGCGCACCAGCTCGACCGCCTGATCCACGTCGAAGGGCTTGGGCAGGTATTCGAACGCGCCGCCCTGAAAGGCCGCGACGGCACTTTCGAGATCCGAGTAGGCGGTCATGATGATGACCGGCATCTGAGGGAAGCGCGCCTTGACCTTGGACAGCAGCGCCAGCCCAGATTCGCCGGGCATGCGGATGTCCGACACCAGCACCTGGGGCGGCTGGGTGGCGCTGTCCAGCGCGGCCAGCACTTCGGCCGCCGTCCCGAAACTCTTGTACGGAATCTCCTCCCGGGCCAGGGCTTTTTCGAGCACCCAGCGGATCGAGCGGTCGTCATCAACAATCCAGACTGAATTCATGTCACTCACACGCACAAAAGTGAAACGGGCAAAAGGTTCGATCGCGGGCAGGGGCGGGACGGATCGGGCTCAATGCACCATGCTGGTGCGCCATGCAAGCCGCCATCAGCCCTCCCCATCCCGGACGATCGGCAGGTAAACCGTGAAGCAGGTGCGGCCCGGACGCGAATCCACGTCGATGGCGCCCTGGTGCTGCTCGATGAAGCTCTGGGCGAGCGACAGGCCGAGGCCGCTGCCATTCTCACGACCGGATACGAGCGGATAGAAGATCTTGTCGCGGATCTTGTCGGGGATGCCCGGGCCGTTGTCGATGACCTGCAGCTGCAGCGCCAGCTTGAAGCGGCGCTTGGCCATCGTGACCTGGCGGGCAGCCCGGGTGCGCAGCACGATCTCGCCGACGCCGTGGAGCGCCTGGGCGGCGTTGCGCACGATGTTGAGGATCGCCTGGATGAGCTGCTCGCGGTCGCCGGTGATGTAGGGCAGGCTGGTGTCGTAGTCGCGACGCACCTCGACCGACGGGAACTCGGCCAGCGTGAGCCGGCGCACCCGCTCCAGCACGTCGTGCAGGTTGAGCTGGGTGGGCTGCATCATCCGGTGAGACGTGAGCAGGCGGTTCATCAGCTCCTGCAGGCGGTCGGCCTCGGCGATGATGACCTGGGTGTATTCGCGCAGCTGCGGGTCGTCGAGCTCGCGCTCCAGCAGCTGGGCCGAGCCGCGGATGCCACCCAGCGGGTTCTTGATCTCGTGGGCGAGGTTGCGGATCAGCTCGCGGTTGGCCTGCTGCTGGTGGGCGAGCTGCTCTTCCCGCGCCACCTTGAGGTGCGCGTCCATCGGGCGGAACTCAAGCAGCAGACGAGCCTCGGCACACTCGACGGGCGTGACGGTGCAGTCGAGGTGCAACGGCTCGAGCCCTGGCCGGGCGACCGTGAGGTTGTGGCCGGTATAGCTCCAGTTGTCCCGGAGCACGTTGTTGAGCGCGCTGCCAAGGCCGGCAGGTTCGCCGAGCAGGCGGTGCAGGGCGTAACCGATGATCTTGCGGCTACTCACCGCAAAGAGGTTTTCTGCGCCGGGATTGAGATACCGGACGACCAACTGGTCATCCACCAGCACGACTGCGGATGAGAGCAGTTCGAGGCCGGCGAAGGCGGAAGGTGAGGAATCGGGCTGGTCGTTTTGCATAAGCTTACCTATGCAAGAAGCAGACCACATCGAAGGCACCCGCCCGAAGTGCCTCCGACAAGCGCGTCAGCGCAGGTTGCTGATCTCGCGCCGGAGGGCCTCGATGTTGCGCTCGTGAAGCTGCACCTTGTCCTTGTAGGGCTGCACGCGGTCGAGCACTTTCTGATAGTTGCGCTCGTTGCCATAGCGGACAGATTCCTGCTCCTCGAGTTCCTTGCGGGCCGCCTCGAGGCTCTTCTGCTCGGTGGCGAGCTCCTCTTCGAGGATGCGCCGGCGGTCGGTATCGCGCGCTTTCTGGGTGCCCGAATCGACCCGGGGAAAACCGGCACTTCCCGATGACGCACCATTTTGGGGCGCAGGCACCGCAGCGGGGCGCGACGCCGGTGCGCCGCCAGGAACCGACGACACGGCCTGATCCCGCGCAAGGGTGTTGCACCCTTTTCCGGACGGCTTGTTGTTGGTGTAGGTGACGTGACCGGCCTCGTCGACGCACTTGTAGATGTCCGCCACGGCCAGCGGCGAACACAGCAGGGAAACCAGCAACAGCGGAATTCGTGGGTTCATGATCGGCATGCCTGGACGCGGGTCACGACAAGTGTAGTGGCGGAGCATGATGAACTCAAAGGGCGTCCTCCACAAATACAAAGGGACGGGCCAAAGCCCGTCCCCAGGTAACGCATCAGCCGGCCAGCACGCTGACCGACTGCAGATCCGGAAGGATCAGATGGCGTAGTACATCTCGAACTCGACCGGGTGCACTTCGACGCGCAGACGGTTCACTTCTTCCTGCTTCAGAGCGATGAAGGAATCGATGAAGTCGTTGCTGAAGACACCGCCGCGGGTCAGGAACTCGCGGTCCTTGTCCAGGGCTTCCAGAGCCTGTTCGAGGCTGGAGCAGACGGTCGGGATGAGCGCGTCTTCTTCCGGCGGCAGGTCGTACAGGTTCTTGTCGGCGGGGTCGCCCGGGTGGATCTTGTTCTGGATGCCGTCGAGGCCGGCCATCATCAGCGCGGCGAAGCACAGGTAGGGGTTCGCGCCCGGATCCGGGAAACGGGTCTCGATGCGGCGGGCCTTCTCGCTGTTCACGAACGGGATCCGGATGGAAGCGGAACGGTTCTTGGCGGAGTAGGCCAGCTTGACCGGAGCTTCGTAGTGCGGAACCAGACGCTTGTAGGAGTTGGTCAGCGGGTTGGTGATGGCGTTCAGCGCGCGGGCGTGCTTGATGATGCCGCCGATGTAGTACAGGGCGGTCTCGGACAGGCCGGCGTAGCCGTTGCCAGCGAACAGGTTCTTGCCGTCCTTCCAGATGGACTGGTGAACGTGCATGCCGGAACCGTTGTCGCCAACGATGGGCTTCGGCATGAAGGTCGCAGTCTTGCCGTACTGGTGAGCGACGTTCTGGACGATGTACTTGGTGATCTGGGTCTGGTCGGCACGACGCACCAGGGTGTCGAACTTGGTGCCGATTTCGTTCTGACCGGCAGTCGCCACTTCGTGGTGATGCACTTCAACCGGCACGCCGCAGGCTTCGAGCGCCAGACACATGGCGGCACGCATGTCGTTGAAGGAGTCGACCGGCGGGACGGGGAAGTAACCACCCTTCACGGCGGGACGGTAGCCGGTGTTGCCACCTTCGAACTTCTGGTCGGACGACCAGGCGGCTTCTTCGGAGAAGATCTTGTGGTAGGCGCCGGACATGCCGACCTTCCACTCGACGGAGTCGAAGATGAAGAATTCGGGTTCCGGGCCGAAGTAGGCGGTGTCGCCGATGCCGGAGGACTTCAGGTAGGCCTCGGCGCGGTTGGCGATGGAGCGCGGATCGCGGTCGTAACCCTTGCCGTCGGCGGGGTCGATCACGTCACAGCTCAGGACCAGGGTGGTTTCGTCGAAGAACGGGTCGATGTAGGCGGTCTTGGGATCCGGCATCAGCAGCATGTCGGAGGCCTGGATACCCTTCCAGCCGGCAATCGAGGAACCGTCGAAGGCGTGGCCGCTTTCGAACTTGTCTTCGTCGAAGGCGCTGACCGGGACGCCAACGTGCTGTTCCTTACCCTTGGTGTCGGTAAAACGGAAGTCGACAAACTTGACTTCGTTTTCCTGGACGATCTTCATGACGTCTTGCGGGGTCATATAACTCACTCCTAACGGGTTGAAGCTGCTTCGCAGTGGAAAAAGGTTTTCAGTGAAACGACAATTCAGTCAGCGAACCCAGCAAGCAGAAAACATGCCAGCACGCAAACAAAAACAGTTCATTGTGCCACAAGGTTCTACGGCGGCGGCTCGCAAAATGCATTGCACCAAAGCAGTGCCATGCACCAGTGAACGCACCGCTATGGTGCAAACCGCCCCAGCAGTTCGATGCGCCGCCAGTGGGGCGACGTAGCCACCCGCTGGGCGACATGCCGGCGCAGGGCATCGAGCCGCGTCCGGTCGGCACACCAGTCGAAGGGCAGGAACACCTCGGCCTCGACCCGGTTACCCAGGTAGTGCAGCACGGCGGGCGCCGCCTGGGGCACCTCGGCGCCGAGAATCTCGGTCAGTTCGGCCACTAGCGCGGCCCGCCCGGGCAGGCCGCGCCCACCGGTGTCGGCCAGGTCTTTCTCGCTATCCACGTGCACCAGCACGTCGAGCACATCCGGAAATCCCGAACGCACCCGGGCGCGGGCCAGTTCGGCGATCCGGTGACCTTCCGAGACGCTGATCCGCGGATCGACCCGCACGTGGGCATCGACCAGCACCCGGTGAGCCATGCGACGGGTGCGCAGCTCGTGCACGTCCAGCACCCCCGCGGTGGCGCTGAGGGTGTCGTGAATCTTCGCCACGTCGGCGGGGTCGACGCCGGTGTCGATGAGTTCGCGCAGCGCCTCGTAGGCCAGCAGTGCGCCCATGCGAAGGATCATGAAGCCGACCAGCGCCGCCGCCAGGGGTTCGAGGAAGCGATAGCCGGCCAGACTGCCGCCGATGCCCACCGCCACCACCAGCGACGAGGCGGCATCGGCCCGGGCGTGCCAGGCGTTGGCCACCAGCATTGGCGAGCGCAGGCGCTGGGCCACCGCCAGCATGTAGCGGAACAGGCCCTCCTTGCCGGCGAGGGTGATCAGCGCCATCCACAGGGCGGCCGGATGGAGTTCCGGCAACGCATCGAGGCTCTGCAGGCGGACCGCGGCGGTCAGCAGGAAGCCCGCACCGACGCCCGCCAGCACCAGCCCGAGCACCATCGACGCGGCGGTCTCGTAGCGGCCATGGCCGTAGGGGTGACGCTCGTCGGCGGGATTGGCGCCATGCCGGCTGGCGTACATCACCATGAAATCGCCGAGCAGGTCAGACAAGGTGTGCATGCCGTCAGCGACGAGACTCTGGGCATGGGAGAACAGGCCGACGCCAATCTGGCAGACGGTGAGCACGACGTTGATCGCCACGCTCACCCAGGTGGCACGCTGTGCCTCGCGGGAACGACTGGCGTCGTCGCGGGGCGCACCGGCGACGCCGGCGGAAAGGGGTTCGTGAGACATGACTTGCAGGCCGGGGGGCCGGCGGTATACTCGCAGTCCGCCATTCTAGCCGGACAGCCGCCATGGGAAAATTAAGCGAAACCCTCTCCCTCGCCCAGGAACGCGCGCGGAGCATGAATCTCGCGTACGCCGGCGCCCTCACTCCCCAGGAAGCCTGGGACGTGCTGCAGCTGGCTCCCGGCGCCAAGCTGGTGGATGTGCGCACCCGTGCCGAATGGGACTGGGTCGGCCGCGTGCCGGGCTCGGTCGAGATCGAATGGATGCTCTACCCGGGCAATGAACCGAATCCCCACTTCCTGGCCCAGCTCCAGCGCCAGGTCGATCGCGAGGCGCTGGTGATGTTCCTGTGCCGCAGTGGCGCCCGCTCCAACGCGGCGGCCAACCTGGCGGTCACGTCGGGCTTCACCAATGCCTACAACATCCTCGAAGGCTTCGAGGGCGACAAGGATGCCAGCGGACACCGCAACAAGGTCGGTGGCTGGCGCCATGCCAACCTGCCCTGGACCCAGGGCTGATTCACAGGACACTCCGATGCAAGCCGTCCCCATCAGTTTCGACCGCTTCAACAGCCTCGCCGACGCCGACGCCCACGAACGCATCCGCGCCGCCCGCACCCGCCTCGGCGACAAGGCCGTGCTGCTGTGCCACCACTACCAGCGCGCCGATGTGTACCAGTACGCCGACCTCACCGGTGATTCGCTGAAGCTGTCGCGCCTCGCCGCCGAGACCGACGCCGAGTTCATCGTGTTCTGCGGCGTGCATTTCATGGCCGAGGTGGCGGACATCATGTCCAAGCCCCACCAGCAGGCCATCCTGCCCGACCTCGCCGCCGGCTGTTCGATGGCCGACATGGCCAACCTCGCCAAGGTCGAGCGCTGCTGGCGCGAGTTGACCGAAGTGCTCGAAACGCCCGACGCGCTGATTACCCCGGTCACCTACATCAACTCCGCGGCCGATCTCAAAGCCTTCTGCGGCGAGCACGGCGGCATCGTGTGCACCTCCACCAACGCCCCGGTGATCCTCGACTGGGCCTTCAAGCAGCGCGAGAAGGTGCTGTTCTTCCCCGATCAGCACCTGGGCCGCTGGACCGGCTTCAACAAGGGCATTCCCCTCGACGAGATGGTGGTGTGGGATCCGGACCAGGAATACGGCGGCCTCACCGTTGATCAGATCAAGAAGGCCAGGATCCTGCTGTGGAAGGGCCACTGCTCGGTGCACCAGATGTTCCAGCCGGCGCACATCATCAAGTTCCGCAACCAGTACCCGGACGGCAAGGTCATCTCCCACCCGGAGAGCGCGCTGGAAGTGTGCCGGCAGTCGGATTTCGTCGGCTCCACCGAGTACATCATCAAGGTCGTCAAGGAATCCGCCCCCGGCACCCGCTGGCTGGTGGGCACCGAGCTCAACCTCGTCAATCGCCTCGCCGAAGAGGTGAAGCACGAGGGCAAGATCGTCCAGTTCATGGCGCCCACGGTGTGCATGTGCTCGACCATGCAGCGCATCGATCCGCAGCACCTGGCCTGGACCCTCGAGAACCTCGCCGACGGCAACGTGGTCAACCGGATCACCGTGCCCGAACACGAAGCCGCGCTGGCCAAGGTTGCCCTGGAGCGGATGCTCGCCGTCTCCTGACGCCTGCCCTGCTCCAGCCCTCAAGACGGCGCCTGCGGGCGCCGTTTTCACGGGTGCACCGGGCGTGCCAAAGCGGCCCGTAACGCGCAGAATGACAAGAAAAGGGAGATTCGATGAGCACCCTGCGCATCTGCACCTACAACATCCACAAGGGCTTTTCCCAGTTCAACCGGCGCCTCGCGATCCACGACCTGCGTGACCGCCTGCGCCTGCTCGGTGCCGACGTGGTCTTCCTGCAGGAAGTGCAGGGCATGCACCTGCGCCACGCCCAGCAGCATGCCAACTGGCCCGGTCAGCCCCAGCACGAATTCCTCGCCCGCGACATGTGGCAGCAGACGGCCTACGGCGGCAACGCGATCTACGACCACGGCCACCACGGCAACGCCATCCTGAGCCGCCACCCGATCCTCTCCCAGGCCAACCAGGATGTCTCCGACCACCGCTTCGAGAGCCGCGGCCTGCTCCACTGCGAGATCCAGGTGGCCGGCGTGGCGAGCCCGGTGCATTGCGTGTGCGTGCATCTGGGCCTCACCGCCGGCAGCCGGCGGCGCCAGATGGCGGCGCTGGTCAAGCGCCTCGACGCCCTCGCCCCGAACGGCGCGCCGGTCATCATCGCCGGCGATTTCAACGACTGGCGCAACCACGCCGACGACTGCCTCACCGACCAGCTGGGCGTCACCGAAGCCTTCGCGTCGATCCGCGGCCGGCCGGCCCGCAGTTTTCCGAGCACCCTGCCGGTGCTGCGTCTCGACCGCATCTACGTGCGCGGCTTTGCGGTGGACAAGGTTGAAGTGCATTACGGCCAGCCCTGGAGCCGCATCTCCGACCACGCGGCGCTGACCGCCCAGCTGCGGCCGCAATGAACGTCGACTGGCTGCCCGGCAACGCCCTCACGTTGCTGGAAAACGGTGCCGAGTTCTTCCCTGCCCTCGAAGCCGCCATCGACGGCGCCGGGCACGAGATCTTCCTCGAGACCTACATCTTCGCCGACGACGAGACCGGCCACCGGGTCGCCGCAGCCCTGCGCCGGGCCGCCGGCCGCGGTGTGGCGGTGCGCCTGCTGGTGGATGGCTTCGGCGGGCGCGAGTTCGTCGCCGCGCTGATGGAGGGGCTCGTGGCGGCCGGGGTGAATGTGCTGATCTACCGCCGCGAGATGGCCGCCCTGTCGCTCCAGCGCCATCGCCTGCGCCGGCTGCACCGCAAGCTGGCGGTCATCGACGGGCGGATCGCCTTCGTGGGCGGCATCAACATCATCAGCGACTACAACCACGACGACCCGAGCCTCATCACCCCGCGCCAGGATTTCTCGGTACGCATCGAGGGGCCGCTCCTCGGGCCCATCCACCGCACCGTCGCCCACGTCTGGGAGCTCGTCGCGTGGGCCTCGTTCCGCCGCCGCGCACGCCTCACCGGCACCCCGCCGGCCTGCCCGCTGCCCTGCGGCACGGTCGAAGCCGGCTTCCTCATCCGCGACAACATCCGCCACCGTCACGACATCGAGGACGCTTATCTGCTGGCCATCGCCGCCGCCCGCCGCGAGATCGTCCTCGCCAACGCCTACTTCCTGCCTGGCCGGCGCTTTCGCCAGGCGCTGCTCGCCGCCGCCCGGCGCGGCGTCAACGTCACCCTCGTCACCCAGGGCTGGACGGACCACCCGCTCCAGCAGCGGGCCACCCGCGCGCTGTACGGGCAGTTTCTGGCCGGCGGCGTGCGCATTTTCGAATACCACCTGAGCCACCTCCACGCCAAGGTGGCGGTGGTGGACGAGCGCTGGGCCACCGTCGGCTCCTCCAACATCGACCCCTTCAGCCTGCTGCTGGCACGGGAAGCCAACGTGGCGGTGCGCGACGCCGCCTTCGCGGAGGATCTCCACCGCCGGCTGCAGCGGGTGATGAAGGACGGCAGCCGCGAGATCTCCGCCGCCGACTGGCAGCGCGGCCCGCGCCTGCAGCGCCTCATCAACTGGCTGTCCTACGGCCTGGTGCGACTGATGATCGGCCTCGCCGGCTACGGCGGACGGCACTGACGCTTTGGGAATAGGAAATGGGGAGTGGGAAGTGGGAGAATCCTGCCCATTCCCCATCAACCCTTTCCCGTCATGTATCCCGCTCCCGCCTTCGAATCCAAGATTTGCCCGCCCGACCAGCTCGCCGCCCGCGTGGCCAGCCTGCCGCGTCCGCTGGTGTTCACCAACGGCTGCTTCGACATCCTCCACCGTGGCCACGTCACCTACCTGGGCCAGGCCCGGGCGCTGGGCGCGGCGATGGTGGTCGCCCTCAACAGCGACGCCTCGGTGCGCCGCCAGGGCAAAGGCGATGACCGCCCGATCAACACCCTCGAAGACCGCCTGGCGGTGATGGCGTCCCTGGGCTGCGTCGATCTGGTCACGTGGTTCGACGAGGACACCCCCATCGCCCGCATCCTCGAATGCCAGCCCGACGTGCTGGTCAAGGGCGGCGACTGGCCGGTCGATCGCATCGTCGGCGCCCCCGAAACCCTGGCCCGGGGCGGCAGCGTGCATTCCATCCCCTTCGAGCATCAGCGCTCCACCACCTCGCTGCTCGAAAAGATCCGCCGACTTTGATCTGGCGGGTCACGGAGTCACGCACATGACGATCCAGTCAAACCGCCCCCGCACCAACGCCGCATCGGCGCGGCAGATGAATTCCCGTACTGCCCCGGCCATTGGCGCGATTCTCTGGACGCTGAGCTGGGCGCCCTCAAGCGCCTGGGCCGCCCACGCAGACTTCACCGGGCTCGGCTACTCCATGCTGGGTGGCGCCGCCGGCTTCGTTGGCGGCGTGGCGCTATCGCTCTACCTGCTGCCCAAACGGAAGCCCGGTTTTGCCCGCGGCCTGCTTGCCTTCGCACAGGCCATCGTCGGCACCCTCGGGATGGCCTTCGCAGGGGCCAACATCGGCGCCCTCGTCTATGGCGTCGTAAAGCGCACCGACCAGAACCGCCAGGTTGCCGAAGCGGCCCAGTATCAGAACAGCCCCCTGAAACTCGCCGCCTGCTCGGCCGCCGACGCCAGTTCGACCGCCGGGGCGAGGCCGCGCCCCCAGGAAGCCCCGGCGCCGTGGCTCCCAGGCTCGGCGGCCACGACGACGTGGCTCACCCAGGCGACGCCTGCGCCGTCGCTGTCCAGCTCGGCTTCCGAGGTGAGGCGGCTCATCCAGGAGGCGCCGACGCCGTGGCTGACACGCCTGGCCCTGGATTGCGGACTGCACGGCCCCGCACGAGCGGATGTCTATTTCGCCGCGATGGAGAGGCTCAAGGTTGAGTCGCCCTCGAAGGATGTCCGCAGCGAGTACTGCGTGGTGCTGCGCGCATCTCACCACGCACGCGCCATCCCCCAGCTTCAGACCCTGATCGACGCAAAACTGCCCTGGGATTGCCCGGGCCACGACGGCACGCCGGGCTGGTGGGACGCCCTCAATGACTCAGCGGATCACGAGCGGGATCTGCAGTGGCTCGGAATGCTGCGCAAAGCCGGTGCAGATTTTCGTCTTTACACCCCGATCGGCGGGCAGATACTGCATCGCATTACCCAATGCGGCGCGCCGGCCATGATTCTCATGGCGCTCGAAGCCGGCGCTGACCCAAGCCGGGCCAACCCGAACGGTATCGGCTCACCGCGCGTCCAGTGGGCGCTGCGCCGACACGCGCCCGCATCCGAATCCTGCGCCGTGGACCGACTAGAGCACCCGCTGGATCGCGCGGCCATCTCCCGGATCGATGCCCTGATCGGCGCCCTCTCGGCACAGGACGCCAACCAGCAGGCATCCGGCGGCGAGACGCCACTGTTCTCGATTTATGGCCACACCAGGCAAATGACCGTCCTCCTGCGTGCCGGCGCCCGCATCGACATCCGCAGCAACAACGGGCGCACATTTCTCCATAATGCGCAAAAGCTGGATCCGGAGGCCATTGCTCTACTGGCAGCGCAACCTGCCGAGCAGCTGCGTTCGCTGGGCAGGCGGCAACCGGCCACAGGCCCGGACGGACGGCAGCCGGTGGAGTCGCTGCTGGATATCGCACGCAAGCGCGGAGATAAGGCACTGGAAAACTTGCTGTGCGCCAACGGCGCCGACGGCTGCTGATCCGCGCACTCGTCCCCGCCCAGCCGCAGCACCTGAAACGGCCAAGCGTGCTTTGTTTATTCCAATTTGAGCTATTGATGTAGATCAAGTAACACTAAAATTAATTAGTGACTGAACGCATCCCGGGAAGGAGAACTGCAATGCGCATCGCCAACAACGTCGCCGAACTGGTCGGCAACACCCCGCTGGTCAAGCTCAACCGCCTGGCCCCTGCCAGCGGCGCCACTGTCGCCCTCAAGCTGGAGTTCTTCAACCCGGCCCACAGTGTGAAGGACCGCATCGCCGTGGCGATGCTCGACGCCGCCGAAGCCGCCGGCAAGATCGGCCCGGACACCATCGTCCTCGAGCCCACCTCCGGCAACACCGGCATCGGCCTGGCGATGGTCTGTGCCGCCCGCGGCTACAAGTGCGCCTTCGTGATGCCCGAAACCATGAGCCGCGAACGCAAGCTGCTGCTCAAGGCCTACGGCGCCGAGCTGATCCTCACCCCCGGCCCCGAAGGCATGCCCGGCGCGATCAAGAAGGCCGAGGAACTCGCCGCCGCCGACTCCCGCTACTTCATCCCGCAGCAGTTCGACAACCCGGCCAACCCGGCCATCCACCGCGCCACCACCGCCGAAGAGATCTGGGCCGACACCGACGGCCAGGTGGACATCTTCGTCTCGGGCGTGGGCACCGGCGGCACCGTCACCGGCGTCGGCGAGGCCCTCAAAGCCAAGAAGCCCGGCGTGAAGGTCGTGGCCGTCGAGCCCGCCGCCAGCCCGGTGCTGTCGGGCGGCGCCCGCGGCCCGCACCCGATCCAGGGCATCGGCGCCGGCTTCGTGCCGGGCATCCTCAACACCACCATTTACGATGAAGTGGTGCAGGTGCCCAACGACGCCGCCCTCGACACCGCCCGCCGCCTGGCGAAGGAAGAAGGCCTGCTGGTCGGCATCTCCTCCGGCGCCGCCGTGTGGGCCGCCCTGCAGGTGGCCGAACGCCCCGAGAACGCCGGCAAGCTGATCGTCGTCATCATCCCGTCCTTCGGCGAGCGCTACCTCTCGACCGTGCTGTTCCAGCATCTGGAAGTCTGAGCGCATCCCGCACCCAGCCGCGGGGGCCGACGTTCGCGTCCGCCCCCGCGGGCCGTTTACACTGGCTCCCTTTCATCCTCCGGCAGAACCTCGCGTGAGCCCCTTCGACTTCTCCACCGGCCCCGACCGCGCCGGCTCCGACAGCATCAAATGGCGCCGCTACGCCGGCCGCGACGTGATCCCCATGTGGGTCGCCGACATGGATTTCGCCGCTCCGCCGCCGGTGCTGGACGCCCTGCGCGCCCGCCTCGACCACGGCGTGTTCGGCTACGCCGACCCGTGGCCGTCGGTGGCGGACGCCGTGATCGAAGGCATCGCCCGCGACCACGGCTGGCGCATCGAGCCCGACTGGCTGGTGTGGCTGCCGGGCGTCGTCACCGGCTTCAACATCGCCGCCCGGGCCGTGGGCCAGACCGGCGACGGCATCTTCACCGCCACGCCGGTGTATCCGCCCTTCCTTCACGCCCCGGCCCATTCGGATCGTCGCCTCGTCACCACCCCGCTGGTACCGAACGGCGCCCGCTGGGAATGGGACTGGCCAGCCACCGAGGCCGCCATGGCCGACGGCGTACGCCTCTTCATGCTGTGCAACCCCCACAACCCGGTCGGCCGCGTGTTCGACCGGGACGAGCTCGGCCGCATCGCCCAGCTTGCCGAACGCCACGACCTCGTCATCTGTTCCGACGAGATCCACTGCGGCCTGGTGCTCGATCCGGCCACGCCGCACATCCCCATCGCCGCGCTGGACGAAGCCGTCGCCCGCCGCACCATCACCCTGATGGCGCCCTCCAAAACCTGGAACATCCCGGCCCTGTACTGCGCCTTCGCGATCATCCCCGACGCGGGCCTGCGCGCCCGCTACAAGCGCGCGATGGCCGGCATCGTGCCCCACGTGAATGTGCTGGGCCTCACCGCCACCGAGGCCGCCTACCGGGATTGCGGCCCCTGGCGCGAGGCCCTCATCGACACCCTGCGGGCCAACGCCGCGCGGGTGGTCGAGGTGATCGACGCCCTCCCCGGCGTCGCCACCACGCCCGTCGAGGCCACCTACCTGGCGTGGATCGACTGCCGGGATTTCCTCCAGACGCGCGGCATCGCCAACGCCGCAGCGCACTTCGAAGCCCACGGCGTCGGCCTCTCGGACGGCAAGGACTTCGGCCTGCCCGGTTTCGTGCGCCTCAACTTCGGCTGCCCGCCCAGCCGCCTCGAAGAAGGCCTCGCCCGCATCGCCCGCGCGGTGGCCTGACGCCCCGTGAGCGCTCATCCACGCCCGGGCCTGCCCCGGGATTTCAAGCTCTATCTGCTGATCAGCGTCATCGGCGCCATCGTCCACTTCGGGCAGGGCGTGGCGGTGGGCTGGTCGGTGTATGAGCAGACCGGCTCGCCGATGGCCCTCGGCCTCGTCGGGGTCGCCCAGTTCCTGCCGATCCTGATCCTCTTCCTGCCCGCCGGTCATGTGGCCGACCGCTTCGAGCGGCGCAGGGTGATCGTCGCCAGCCTCGTCCTCACTGCCAGTGCCACCCTGCTGCTGGCGCTGGCCGCGGGGCTGCACCTGAGTGTCGGCTGGACCTACGCCGCGCTGGTCGTCTCCGGCTGCGCCCAGATCCTCAACCGGCCGGCGCGCGACGCGCTGATGCCCGCGCTGGTCCCGCCGGGGCAGCTTGCGCCCGGCATCGCGATCGCGTCGTCGCTGCATCAGGTGGCGTCGATGGCCGCCCCGGCGGTGGCCGGCATGGTGCTCGCGGCCTTCCATTCGGCCCTGCCGATCCACGCCGCCAACTGCGCGCTCACCCTCGTCGCCCTTGGCGCCACGCTCGCCATCCGCCAGCGCTCCCGCGGCCAGCCCGCCACCGGTGGCGCCGGCCGGCTGGCCGAGGTGCTGGCCGGCTTCACCCACGTGTGGCGCACCCGCCTGCTGCTGGCGGTGATGAGCGTCGACCTGGTGGCCGTGCTGTTCGGCGGCGCGGTGGCGCTGCTGCCGATCTACGCCAAGGACATCCTGCAGGTGGGCCCGGCCGGGCTGGGCATCCTCAGCACCGCGCCCGCCGTGGGCGCCGCCACCGCCGGGCTGCTGATCGCCCGCTTCGGCGTGGCGCTGGACGCCCGGCTGTTCCTCGGCGCGGTGGGTGGCTTCGGGCTGATGACTGTCGTCTTCGGGCTGTCCACGTCCTTCCCCCTGTCGCTGGTCGCGCTGGCGCTCCTGGGCGGGCTCGACAGCATCAGCGTGGTGATCCGCCAGACGGTGATCCAGCAGGCCACGCCCGACGCCCTGCGCGGCCGGGTGGGCGCGGTGAATCGCGTGTTCATCAGCTCGTCCAACGAACTGGGCGCGCTGGAATCCGGCCTCCTCGCGGCGCTGGCCGGGCCGGTGGCGGCGGTGGTCGGCGGCGGGCTCGTCACGGTGCTGGTGGCGGTCGCCAGCCCTCGCGTCTTCCCCCAGCTCCGATTGCTGCGGCGCAGCGCAAACGACTGATCCCACAGCATTTTCTGATCTAACTCAAACCCGCCAGACTTTCCCGGCGCATACTCGTGACGTGACTCCCACAGGAGACGTCCGTGGCCACACCTCCCCTCCCCGCGCCGGCCGACCTTGACGGCGTGCTGCTGCGACACCAGCACAACCCGACCCGCCTGCTGCAGATCCTCATCGACGCCCAGGATCTGACCGGCTGGCTGCCGGCCCCGACCCTCACCCACATCGCCGCGGCCCTCGGCATCCCCCGCGCCCGGGTCGAAGGCGTGGCCGGTTTCTACAGCTTCCTGTACATCCGGCCCGTCGGGCGCTACCGGGTGCTGTTCTCCGACAACATCACCGACCGCATGCTCGGCAACGACGGGCTGATGGACGCCCTGTGCCGCAAGCTGTGGGTCGAGCCCGGCAAGCTGTCGGAAGACGGCCTGGTGAGCGTGGCCACCACCTCCTGCACCGGCCTGTGCGACCAGGGGCCGGCGATCCTCGTCAATGGCCTCGCCATCGGGCAGCTCAATCACCGGCGCATCAACGAGATCGCCGAACTGATCCGCCAGCAGCGCCCGCTCGATCTGTGGCCGGAGGAGTACTTCCGGGTGGACGACAACATCCGCCGCAAGGACGCCCTGCTCGAACTCCAGATGCCGCCGGGCGACGCGCTCCGCGCCGCCATCGCCCGTGGCCGCGACGGCTGGCTCGACGAGGTGCGCGCCTCGCGCCTGCGCGGCCGGGGTGGCGCAGGCTTCGCCACCGCGGTGAAGTGGGAAAGCGCCCGCAACGCGCCGGGCGCCGACAAGGTCATCGTCTGCAACGCCGACGAAGGCGAGCCCGGCACCTTCAAGGACCGCGTGCTCCTCAACAGCTACGCCGATCTGGTTTTCGAGGGCATGAGCCTCGCTGCCTGGGCCATCGGTGCCCAGACCGGCTTCCTCTACCTGCGCGGCGAGTACCGCTACCTGCGCCCGCAGCTCGAAGCCGTGCTGGCCCGCCGACGCGAGGCCGGGCTGCTGGGCGCCGCCATCCTCGGCACGCCGGGCTTCGACTTCGACATCCAGATCCACCTGGGCGCCGGCGCCTACGTGTGCGGCGAGGAATCCGCGCTCATCGAATCCCTCGAGGGCAAGCGTGGCACCCCGCGCATCCGCCCGCCCTTCCCGGTGATCAAGGGCTACCTCGGCCGCCCGACGGCGGTGAACAACGTCGAGACACACGCCAAGACCTGCCTCATCGCGCTCTCGGGCGGCGCGGCCTTCGCCGACACCGGCACCGCCCAATCCACCGGCACCAAGCTGCTGTCCATCTCCGGCGACTGCGCAGCGCCCGGCATCTACGAATACCCCTTCGGCGTGCCCATCACCCGCATCCTCGAAGACTGCGGCGCCAGCGACACCCAGGCCGTGCAGGTGGGCGGCGCGGCGGGCATGTGCCTCGCCAGCTACGAGTTCCACCGCCACATCGCCTATGAAGACGTGCCAACCGCCGGCGCCTTCATGATTTTCGACGGCACCCGCGATCTGTTCGACGTGGCCCGCGCCTTCGTGCATTTCTTCGCCCACGAGAGCTGCGGCTTCTGCACCCCGTGCCGCGTCGGCACCTCGCTGCTCAAGGGCTTCATGGACAAGCTGGCCGACGGCCACGGCGCCCGGGCGGATCTCAACGACATCGAATGGCTCGACCGCCTGCTCAAGAACGCCAGCCACTGTGGCCTCGGCAGCGCGGCGCCGAACCCGGTGATCGACACCCTGCAGAAGTTCCGCCCGGCCTACGAGCGGCGGCTGGTGTCGCTCGATTTCGAGCCGGCCTTCGATCTGGATGCCGCCCTCGCCGAAGCCCGCCAGATCACCGCCCGCGACGACCCCGGCGCCCACCTGAAGACCCATGAGGAGGATGCGCAATGAAACAGTTTCTCCTCGACGGCCAGCCCGTGCCGTTTGACGACGGCCAGACCATCCTCGAAGCCGCCCGCGCCGCCGGCCACTACATCCCCAGCCTGTGCTGGCACAAGGATTTTCCGCCCCACGGCAGCTGCAAGCTGTGCGTCGTGAAGAGCGCCGGCCGGCATGTCTCGGCCTGCGCCACCCCGGCCAAGGACGGCGCTGAGGTGGAGAGCAACACCCCCGAGATGAACGGCGAGCGCCGCGGCATCCTGCAGATGCTGTTCGTCGAGGGCAACCACTTCTGCCCGTCCTGCGAGAAGAGCGGCAACTGCGAGCTGCAGGCGCTGGGCTACGAGTACGAGATGCTCACCCCGCGCTTCCGGCACTTCTTCCCGGACCGCCCGGTAGATGCCTCGCACCCGGACGTACTGCTGGACTTCAACCGCTGCATCTTCTGCGAACTGTGCGTGCGCGCCAGCCGCGACATCGATGGCAAGTCGGTGTTCGCCCTCACTGGCCGCGGCATCGACAAGCACCTGGTCGTCAATGCCGAATCCGGCCGCCTCGCCGACACCGATTTCACCAAGGACGACCGCGCCGCGAACATCTGCCCGGTGGGCGTGATCCTGCCCAAACGCACGGGCTTCGCGGTGCCCATCGGCGAACGCAGCTTCGACACCAGCACGATCAGCGCCAGGACGCTGAAGGAGGAGTCATGAACATGAGCGTCCACGCCCGGCCGCCCGAAGTGGGCGCGAACCCTCCCTCGGGGAGGGTGGAGCAGGGGTTTCGCGGTGCACCGCACCTCACCTGCGGAACGGTTTGGCTGTGCAAAGCCAAGCCTCCGTCACGCAGTGACCGGAGGGTCGTTCCATGAACGCTCCCCGCAAGCTGCGCGTCGCCACCACGTCGCTGGCTGGCTGCTTCGGCTGCCACATGTCCTTCCTCGACATCGACGAGCACCTGTTCGAGCTGGTGGATTTGATCGAATTCGACCGCTCGCCCCTCACCGACATCAAGGACGTGGGCCCCTGTGACATCGGCCTGATCGAAGGCGGCGTGTGCAACTCCGAGAACGTGCACGTGCTGCGCGAGTTTCGCCGCAACTGCAAGACGCTGATCGCGCTCGGCGCCTGCGCTGTCACCGGCGGCCTGCCGGCCCAGCGCAACCACCTGTCGCTGTCCGAATGCCTGCGCGAGGTCTATCAGTTCCGCCCCGGCGTCGAGAACGGCCAGATCCCCAACGACCCGGAGCTGCCGCTGCCGCTCAACAAGGTGCGGCCGATCCACGAGGTGGTGCGCGTCGATTACTTCATCCCCGGCTGCCCGCCCTCGGGCCCGGCGATCTGGAAATTCCTCACCGACCTGATCGCCGGCCGCACCCCGCGGCTGACCGGCGGGTTGCTGCATTACGACTGAGGGGCGGTGAGGAGACAGGAGCAAGGAGTGAGGAGGCCGCGCCCGAACGCTTTGCGCTGACGATCGCCAGCGCACAAGGCTGAAAGAAGGCCTCCTCACTCCTCACGCCGTACTCCTCACTGCGCCAAAGGAGCCCCCATGAGCTTCGAACTGGAAACCGCCGCCAACCGCGAAAACCTGCGCCGGGTCGCCATCGATCCCGTTTCGCGGGTCGAAGGCCACGGCAAGGTCACCCTGCTGCTGGACGACGCCGGCCACGTGAAGGAAGCGCGGCTGCACATCGTCGAGTTTCGCGGCTTCGAGAAATTCATCCAGGGCCGGCCGTACTGGGAGGTGCCGGTGATGGTGCAGCGCCTGTGCGGCATCTGCCCGGTGAGCCACCACCTGGCCGCCGCCAAGGCGCTCGACCCGGTGGTGGGCGCAGTGCCGATCACCGCCAGCGCCGACAAGATCCGCCGCCTGATGCACTACGGCCAGATCCTGCAATCCCACGCGCTGCACTTCTTCCACCTGTCGTCGCCGGACCTGCTGTTCGGGTTTGAATCGCCGGTGCAGCAGCGCAACATCGTCGGCGTGGCGGCCGCCTATCCCGAGGTGGCACGCCAGGGCGTGCTGCTGCGCAAGTTCGGCCAGGAGGTGATCCGCGTCACCGCCGGCAAACGGGTGCACGGCACCGGCGCGATCCCCGGCGGGGTGAACAAGCTGGTGAGCCGCGAAGAGCGCGACCTGCTGCGCATGGATGCCGACCAGATGATCGCCTGGAGCCGCGACGCGGTGCACCTCGCCCGCAAGCTCCACGAGACCAACGGCGCGCTGTACGACGAGTTCGGGCTGTTCCGCAGCCACCTGCTGAGCCTCGTGCGGGCCGATGGCGCGCTCGATCTTTACGACGGCGTGCTGCGCCTGCGCGACGCCCGCGGCCTCATCGTGAAGGACGGCGTGCCCTGCGCCGACTACGACGTGCATCTGCGCGAAGAGGTGAAGAGCTGGAGCTACATGAAGTTCCCGTACGTCGAAGCCCTCGGCCCCGCCAAGGGCTGGTACAAGGTCGGCCCGCTGGCCCGGGTGCAGAACTGCGACTTCATCCCCAGCCCGCTGGCCGAGGCCGAGCGCCTCGCCTTCATCGACCACGGCGAGGGCGAGCCTATCCACGCCCCGCTGGCCTACCACTGGGCGCGCATGATCGAGATGCTCCACGCCGCCGAAGTCATCCGCGATCTGCTCGACGACCCGGACATCCTCGCCGGCGAGCGCATGGCCGAAGGCCCCCGCGGCCGCGAAGGCGTCGGCATCATCGAGGCGCCCCGCGGCACGCTGATCCATCACTACCGGGTGGGCGACGACGATCTGGTGAGCTACTGCAACCTCATCGTCTCCACCACCCACAACAACCAGGCGATGAACGAGGCGGTGCGCCAGGTGGCCCGCCGCTACCTCGACGGCCGCCAGCTCACCGAAGGGCTGCTGAACCACATCGAAGTCGCCATCCGCGCCTTCGACCCGTGCCTCTCCTGCGCCACCCATGCGCTGGGCAAGATGCCCCTGGCAGTCGAACTGGTGGATGCGGGCGGACGCCTGGTGGATCGCGCCACCAGCGGCGCCTGAGGCACGGCATGGACGTGGTGGTGTTTGCGGTGGGCAACCCCTCGCGGGGTGACGACGCCATCGGCCCGCGGCTGATGGCGGAACTCGAAGCCGCAGCCCGGCCCGGCATACGGCTGGTGGATGATTTTCAGCTGCAGGTCGAGCACGCCCTCGATCTGGACGGCGCAGCCCTGGCCCTCTTCATCGACGCCGGCACCGGCACGCCGGCGCCCTTCACGTTTGCCGAAATCGAGCCCCGCGCCAGCCGCGCGGTGAGCAGCCACGCCCTCGATCCCGAGGCTGTCCTGCAGGTGTTCCGGGATGTGCGGCAGACGGCCCCACCGCCGGCCTTCGTGCTGTGCGTGAGGGGAGAATCGTTTGAACTCGGCGCGCCCCTCAGCGAGGCCGCCGAAAGGCATCTGGCTGCCGCCATGCAACGGCTCGCCGACTGTCTTGGCCAGCCGGAAGCAGCGCGCTGGCGTCAGCTGGCCGGCAAACCGACGCTCACGCCCTGACGGACTGACGACGGCGGTCGTATTCGTCGAGGAAGATCGCCATCGCCTGATCCGCACCATCGGCCAGCCGGGCCGGGTTGCGCATCTGCGCCACCAGCACCACCTGATCCAGGCCCCGGGCCGGATTCCGGCCCCGCACCATCATCAGTTGATCGCAGGCCAGGTCGTGCCACACCGGCGCCAGCACATCGATGCCCAGCTCCAGCGCGCACGCGCGGCCGCCCAGCCAGGCCCCGACCTCATCGACGAAGGCCTCGCACGAGATCACCCGTTCGGATTCGCCGCAGCGTCCAAACCCTCCCGCCCACGCCAGCTCCTCATTGACACGACTGCCGTCAGCCGCGATCAGCCCGACAGCCACCCGCTCAGCCCCCAGCGCCCGGTGCAGCTGACGCAGTGCCCGCAGAGTGGCGAAGCGGAAGTCCTCCAGATGCCGCACCAGCGCGGCGCCGGTGATCGCAGCCTCCGTCACGGGATCACTCGCCCCCCACCTTCGTCCGTCGTCCGGAACGGGACACAGGCTTTCTGGCATGGACCAACGGATCTGTTCTGTGCGCAACATTTTTATCACCTGCTTCTGGAGGGGCCGAGCGGAGGAAGAACCATCGAGACCCGGGCAGAAACAGCCTGCCGCGCATCCGGCTCACAAAACTTCAATTTCACAAAAACCAATGTCGTTTCTATAAATTCACATCAAATCGTGATATGTCGATGAATTTCACATTGATCACGATATAGACGTGGAGAACTTATCCACGACAACTAGTGATTTAACGAAATTTTATAAATCAGACGAATATTTTGGCGTGCGTTATTCCTCACGGGACGCCATCAGATCGGAAAAATGTCACGGACCATGTCGACAAGTTCCTGCGGACGCAATGCGCCGGGCCGCGCAGCAAGGGAGGAAATGACAAGGGGACCATGACAGGCGCCCAAAAGAAAACGGCCGGCGAAAGCCGGCCGTCTTGCAGGACAGGTGGATCAGGCCGCTCGGCCGCGGCGCTGCATCGCCATGATCTTGGCCTGGACATAGCCCTTCAACTCGCGGAAAGGCACCGGCTTGCTGTAGAAGATGACATCCGGCGGCAGGCCACCGTTCTCGAGGATCTCGTCTTCGGTGAGGCCACTGACCACCACGATGTCGAGTTCCTGGAGCTGGGGGTCGGCACGCAGACGGCGGATCATCTCGAAACCGTCGATGCCGGGCATGCGCAAGTCGGTGATGAGCAGATCGGGCGGCACGCGGCCGATCTCCAGCAGACCGTCGATACCACTGGAAACCAGGCGGATCTGCAGCGGCAGGCCCCATGACGAAAGGGTGTGCTCGTAGAGTTTCTGCAGGATGCGGTCATCTTCGGCGACCAGCACCTGGAGGCTGTTGGCGGCCGGACGCGACTGGCTCTGGGTGTTGCCGGCCATCGACCGGGCACGGAACTCCTCGATCGAGCTGACACGGATGCGCCGATGCCCGCCAGCGGTCTTCCAGCCCTCCAGCTGGCCGTTTTCGACCATCTGCTGGACGGTACCCAAAGACAATCCAAGACGCTGGGCGGCTTCGGAAGTACTGCAATATTCCTTTTCAGGCGTTTCGGGCGTGACGGCCATGAGTCAATCGGGAGAAAAGAACAAACGATTCAAGGGATGGTAACGGTTCTGTCATTCGGGGCTCGCTACCTGATCCGACCCCAGGGGGAGGATTCTGGCAGACTGCGGACGAGACCCGAAGAGTGTAATCAAACACTCGTCTTTATCAAAATCAGTAATTACACTAAATCGCCACCCCGGATTGAATAACAATAGCAAACAAACTCGCTTTTACAAGCCAGATTGTTTGCCATATAAAACAATAAAACCTGACGCCCCCGCTTCCGGCGAAACTGACCAGCGACGGTCAATCTATAACTAAAGTGTAGCAGCTTGGCCCGGCGCGACGGCAAGAACCGCATGATCGCTAGGCGTCGGCGGGGCCTCGCGGCAGACCTCCAAAACAAAACAGCGTGGCAGAGACTGCCACGCTGTCAGGGAAACCCGCCCGGCAGGCGCCGGATCAGAACGGGATGTCGTCGTCGAAATCGCCGAATCCACCACCGCCAGCCGGCTTCTTCGGGGCCGGCGGCGCACTCGGCGCGGGCGCCCCGCCGCCGTAACCCCCACCGCTGCCGCCGCCGCCATAAGCACCGGCATCACGGCTGCCACCGCCGCCGTAGCTGCCTTCGTTGCGGGCCGGCGCATCGCTACCGCCCATGCCCTGACGGCTGCCGAGCATCTTCATCTCGTCAGCGCGGATTTCGGTGGTGTAACGATCCTGGCCGTCCTTGTCCTGCCACTTGCGGGTGCGCAGGGAGCCTTCCACGTACACCTGGCTGCCCTTGCGCAGGTACTGGCCGGCGATCTCGGCGAGCTTGCCGAAGAACACCACGCGGTGCCACTCGGTAGCCTCGCGCTTCTCGCCGGTGGCCTTGTCGCGCCAGTTGTCGGTGGTGGCCAGCGTGATGTTGCAGATCGCGTCGCCGCTCGGGGCGTAGCGAGTTTCGGGATCCTTGCCCAGGTTGCCGATAAGAATCACCTTGTTGACCGAAGCCATATGTCTCTCCTGAAAAATTCGGTTGGGGCGGTCAGGCCGCGGCGGCCACGCGACGGGCCGGGGGCGGCGCCATGCCGCTGGCGAGGATCAGCCACGCCACGGCGAGCCCGCAGCCCAGCAGCGACACCGCGCCGGGGCCCACATGCTGGGCCAGCCAGCCGCCCAGGGCGCCGCCGAGGAACAGGCCGACGGACTGCAGCGTGTTGTACACCCCCAGCGCCGTGCCCTTTGCGTGGGCCGGGGCGATCTTGGAAATCCACGACGGCTGGGTGGCCTCCAGCACGTTGAAGGCCACGAAGAACAGCGTCAGCAGGATCGCCAGCGGCCACAGCCCGGCGCTGCCTTCCACGTAAAGCCCGATCTGGACCACCAGCAGCAGGCCGATCGCGGCGTTGAAAACCTGTTTCATCTTGCCACGCTTCTCGGCCACGATGATCGCCGGCACCATCACCACGAAGGACAGCAGCACGGCCGGCAGATAGACCTTCCAGTGCTCGGCGATGGGCAGCCCGGCGGCCACCAGCCCGGCCGGCACCAGCACCCACATGGCGGTCTGCATCAGGTGCAGCGCGAAAACGCCGAAGTTGAGGCGCATCAGCTGGCCGTTGCCGAGCACTTCGCTGAAGCGCCCCACGGCCCGCGGCACCGGCGGCGCGGCGGGCACGACGAAGACGATGGTGAAGATGGCCCCCACCGCCAGCGCGGCGGTGAGCCAGAACAGCCCGCTCATGCCGATCACGGCGTACAGCAGCGGCGCGGCCACCATCGACACCGCAAACACCAGCCCGATCGACGAGCCGATCATCGCCATCACCTTGGTGCGGTGCTGGTCGCGGGTGAGATCCGCCGCCAGCGCGGTGACGGCCGCCGAGATGGCGCCGGCGCCCTGGAGCACGCGGCCGATGACGACCGTCTGCACGTCCTGCGCCATCGCGGCCACGACGCTGCCGATCACGAACAGCAGCAGGCCGACGACAATCACCGGCTTGCGGCCGAAGCGGTCGGACGCCGCGCCGAAGGGAATCTGCAGGAAGGCCTGGGTGAGGCCATAGGCGCCGATGGCCATGCCGACCATCGCGGTGTTGTCGCCGCCGGGCATGCCGTGGGCGTGGACCGCGAACACCGGCAGGATCAGGAACAGGCCGAGCATGCGCAGCGCGAAGATCGCGGCCAGCGAAAGGCCGGCGCGGCGTTCGGCCGGGCTCATCTTGTCGTTGTCAGAGGAAGCCATGAAACGTGCTGCGTGGGGAGGGGCAAGAGGCGTATATTAACAGGTTGCCCAAACCCCGAACGCCCCATGGACGCCATCCGAATCCGCGGTGCCCGCACCCACAACCTCAAGAACATCGCCCTCGACATTCCGCGCAACCGGCTCACGGTGATCACCGGGCTGTCCGGGTCGGGCAAGAGCTCGCTGGCCTTCGACACCCTGTATGCCGAAGGCCAGCGCCGCTATGTGGAGTCGCTGTCGGCCTACGCACGGCAGTTCCTGCAGCTGATGGAGAAGCCCGACGTGGATCTGATCGAAGGCCTGTCGCCGGCGATCTCCATCGAGCAGAAGGCCACCAGCCACAACCCGCGCTCCACGGTCGGCACCGTCACCGAGATCCACGACTACCTGCGCCTGCTCTACGCCCGCGCCGGCACGCCCCACTGCCCGGACCACCCCGAGCACGCGCTGGAAGCCCAGAGCGTCTCCCAGATGGTCGATGCCGTACTGGCGCTGCCCGAAGAAACCAAGCTGATGATCGTCGCGCCGGTGATCTCGGGCCGCAAGGGCGAGCAGGCCGACCTCTTCTCCGAGCTGCGCGCCCAGGGTTTCGTGCGGGTGCGCGTGGATGGCGTGGTGCACGAGATCGACGCCCTGCCGCCCCTCGACAAGAACCGCCGCCACAACGTCGAGGTGGTCGTCGACCGCCTCAAGGTGCGCCAGGACCAGCGCGGGCGGATCGCCGAATCCTTCGAGACCGCCCTCACCCACGCCGAGGGCCGCGCCATCGCCGTCGAGATGGACACCGGCACCGAGCACCTGTTCTCCGCCAAGTTCGCCTGCCCGGTGTGCAGCTTTGCGCTGGCCGAACTCGAACCGCGGCTGTTCTCGTTCAACAACCCGATGGGCGCCTGCCCGCGCTGCGACGGCCTCGGCCAGGTGGAGTTCTTCGATCCGGATCGCGTCGTGATCCACCCGGATCTGTCGCTGGCCTCCGGCGCCATCCGCGGCTGGGACCGCCGCAATCAGTTCTACTTCCAGCTCCTCGCCAGCCTCGCCGACCACTACAGCTTCGACATCGACACGCCCTTCGAAGCGCTGCCGGCGCAAATCCGCCACGTGGTGCTGCACGGCTCGGGGCGCGACAAGATCGCCTTCCGCTATCTTGCCGACGGCGGCAAGGCGGTGCTCAAGGAGCACGCCTTCGAGGGCATCATCCCCAACCTCGAACGCCGCTACCGCGAGACCGACTCCCTCGCCGTGCGCGAGGAGCTCGCCAAGTACCGGGCCAACTGCCCCTGCCCCAGCTGCCACGGCACCCGCCTGCGCACCGAGGCGCGCTTCGTGCTGATCGGCGATCGCAACCTCTCCGAGGTGAGCCGCCTTCCGCTGGCCCACTGCAAAGCCTTCTTCGACGGCCTCAACATGACCGGCCAGCGCGCCCAGGTGGCCGAGAAGATCGTCAGCGAGATCTCCAGCCGGCTGCAGTTCCTCATCAACGTGGGTCTGGATTACCTGTCCCTCGACCGCTCCGCCGACACCCTCTCCGGCGGCGAAGCCCAGCGCATCCGCCTCGCCAGCCAGATCGGCTCCGGCCTCACCGGCGTGATGTACGTGCTCGACGAGCCCTCCATCGGCCTGCACCAGCGCGACAACGACCGCCTCCTCGAAACCCTGCGCCGCCTGCGCGACATGGGCAACACCGTGATCGTCGTCGAGCACGACGAGGACGCCATCCGGATGGCCGACTACGTGGTCGACATGGGCCCCGGCGCTGGCGTGCATGGCGGCCAGGTGATCGCCGAGGGCAAGCCCGAAGACGTGGCCGCCCACCCGGATTCCCTCACCGGCGCCTACCTTTCCGGCACCCGCTCCATCGCCGTGCCCGCCAGCCGCCACCCGGCCGACCCGGAGCGCGTGCTGCGCATCGAAGGCGCCACCGGCAACAACCTGAAGGAAGCCAGCGTCGACATCCCGGTGGGGCTGTTCACCTGCGTCACCGGCGTGTCCGGCTCGGGCAAGAGCACCCTCATCAACGACACCCTCTACGCCCACGTGGCGCGCCACCTCAACGGCAGCAACGTCGAGGCCGCGCCCTGCGCCGGCATCGAGGGGCTCGACCACTTCGACAAGATCATCAACGTCGACCAGAGCCCCATCGGTCGCACGCCGCGCTCCAACCCGGCCACCTACACCGGCCTGCTCACCCCGATCCGCGACCTGTTCTCCGGCGTGCCCGAGGCCAAGGCCCGCGGCTACGGCCCGGGGCGCTTCAGCTTCAACGTCAAGGGCGGCCGCTGCGAGGCCTGCCAGGGCGACGGCATGATCAAGGTGGAGATGCACTTCCTGCCCGACATGTACGTGCCCTGCGACATCTGCCACGGCAAGCGCTACAACCGCGAAACCCTGGAGATCCGCTACAAGGGCAAGACCATCTACGAGGTGCTCGAGATGACCGTCGAGCAGGCGCTGGACTTCTTCAGCGCCGTGCCCATCGTTGCCCGCAAGCTCGACACCCTGATGCAGGTCGGCCTCGGCTACATCCGCCTCGGCCAGAGCGCCACCACGCTCTCCGGCGGCGAAGCCCAGCGGGTCAAACTGGCGCTCGAGCTCTCCAAGCGCGACACCGGCCGAACCCTCTACATCCTCGACGAGCCCACCACCGGCCTGCACTTCGCCGACATCGAGATGCTGCTCACCGTCCTCCACCGCCTGCGCGACCACGGCAACACCGTGGTAGTCATCGAGCACAACCTCGACGTCATCAAGACGGCCGACTGGCTCATCGACATGGGCCCCGAAGGCGGCAACGGCGGCGGCACGGTGGTCGGCACCGGCACGCCCGAAACCCTCGCCGCCAACCCCGCGAGCCACACCGGCCGCTACCTCGCCAAGCTCCTGGCGAAGCCCTGAAAGTCCGTCATGTCCGACATCTGGTCCGCCCTCCGCCCGCAGCTCGAAACCTTCACCGGCAGCCTGCCGCTGGCCGCCCTCGCCGAGGCCGACGCCCACCGGGACGCGCTCGCCCCGCAGCTGGTGGCCGAGCTCCAGCGCATCGCCGCCGATCCCGCCGCTGCCGAGGCCGACGGCTACGTGCTGCATCTTTACGCGATGCTGCTCCTCGCCCGCTGGCGCGACAGCCGCGCCTACGCGCCGCTGGCCGAGCTCGGCCACCTGGACGAAGCCGCCATCGACGCCGTGTTCGGCCAGCTCGGCCACGCCAGCTACGGCCGGGCGCTCGCCTCCACCTGCGACGGCGACATCACCCCGCTCACCGCCCTGGCCGACGACGCCGATGCCAGCGCCTGGGCCCGCTCGGCGGCGCTGGAAGCGCTCACCCTCGCCGCCGTCGAACACCGCGCCCCCGCCGCGCCGGTGGCCGACTTCCTCGCCGATTTCGGTGCCCGCCAGGCCGAAGCCCTGCGCGGCAACCAGGACACCAGCGCCGACATCCAGCTGCTCGACCTGGTCGTCACCCACCTGGCCGACCTGGGCGCCACCGACTACCTGCCGGCCATCCACGAATGGTTCGCTGCCGGGCTGGTGGACGAGACCTTCGCCGACCCCGCCGACATCGAGGCCGATATCCACCGCCCCGCCGCCGAGCGCATCGCCGCCCTGCGCCGCGTCGGCCACGGCCTGATCGACGACGTGGCCCACGAGATCGCCGACTGGCCGGACATCTTCCACCTGCCGCCCGTCGCCCTGCGCCCCATTCCGCTGGGCGCCATCCGCGAACCGGTGCGCCGCGAGGAAGCCAAGGTCGGCCGCAACGACCCCTGCCCCTGCGGCAGCGGCCGCAAGTACAAGAAATGCCACGGCGCCACCTGATTCCCACCCCGGGCTGCTGTCATCGGGCCGACCACACCGGTCGGCTATGATTGCGCCCTCGTCCGCCCCCGGAAGCTCGCCATGACCGACACTGCCCCCTCCGACACCCCCGCCGGCTTCGACCTCGACGACTTTGAAGTCCGCGTCCTCGCCGTGCTCATCGAAAAGGCCTTCGTCACCCCCGACACCTACCCGCTGTCGGTCAATGCGCTGGTCACCGGGTGCAACCAGCTCACCGGCCGCGAACCGGTGATGAGCCTCTCCGAGTCCGCCGTGCTCGCCGCCCTCGACCGCCTCACCGAGCGCGGCCTCGTCAGCCAGCGCCACCAGGCCGGCGCCCGCGTTCCCAAGTGGGAACACCAGATCCGCCTGCGCCACTCCCTCACCCCGCCGATGCAGGCCGTGCTCGCCATCCTGATGCTGCGCGGCCCCCAGACCGTCGGCGAGATCCGTGCCCGCTGCGAGCGCATGCACGCCTTTGGCAGCCCCGCCGAGGTCGAGGAGATCCTCGAACGCCTCGACGACAAGCAGCTCGCCATGCAGCTGCCCAAGGCCCCGGGCACGAAGGAAGCCCGCTACGCCCACCTGCTGTCGGGCGAGGCGGCGATCCCCCAGCACGCCTTCGACGCCGACACCGGCGGCGCGGCGCCCCGGAGCGGCCGGCTAGGCGAACTCGAAGAGGAAGTCCGCCGCCTGCGCCAGCAGCTCGAATGGCTCACCAACGAGTTCGAAGCCTTCCGCAAGCAGTTCCAGTGATTGCCGGCCCGGTGGCGGGAACCCCGCCGCCGCCGCGCGCTCTCACCGCCTGATCCAACCCGCAGCCAGTCCAGCCCATGTTCGTCCATCCCCAGTTCGATCCCATCGCCATCGCCATCGGCCCCCTCGCGGTCCGCTGGTACGGCCTGATGTACCTGCTCGCCTTCATCCTCTTCGTGGTCCTCGGGCGCATCCACGCCCAGCGCCGGCCCGAACTGGGCTGGACGCCCCAGCAGATCGACGACCTGCTGTTCTACGGCGTGCTGGGGGTGATCCTCGGCGGGCGGCTGGGCTACGTGCTGTTCTACAAGCCGGGCTACTACCTGGCCAACCCGGCCGAGATCATCGCCGTGTGGCAGGGCGGCATGGCCTTCCACGGGGGCTTCCTGGGCGTGCTGGTGGCCATGTGGCTGTTCGGCCGGCGCACCGGGCGCTCGTGGCTGGCCGTCACCGACTTCATCGCCCCGCTGGTACCCCTGGGCCTGGCCGCCGGGCGGATGGGCAACTTCATCAACGGCGAGCTCGTCGGCCGCGTCACCGACGTGCCGTGGGCGATGATCTTCCCGCAGGTGGACGGCCTGCCGCGCCACCCATCCCAGCTCTACCAGTTCGCCCTCGAAGGGCTCACGCTGTTCCTGCTGCTGTGGTGGTTCTCGGCCAAACCGCGCCCCCGCGGGCTGGTGTCGGCGGCCTTCCTGATCGGCTACGGCGCCTTCCGCTTCATCGCCGAATTCGGCCGCGAGCCGGACGACTTCCTCGGCCTGCTCACCTTCGGCATGTCCATGGGCCAGTGGCTGTCGCTGCCGATGATCCTCGCCGGCATCGGCATGGCGGTGTGGGCCAGCCGGCGCAAGGCCGATTGACGCCCGTTCAGCCCGCCACCCAGCGCAGCCCCCACAGCACCGCCATTCCCGCCACGAAAGGCAGCCACGGGTTGCGCGAGGTGCGCGCCGCCAGCACCGCGGCAATCGCCGCGCCCAGCTTGGGGTTGAACACTTCCACGGCGCCGGACACCAGCACCACGTCGGGCACCACGATGGCCGCCAGCGCCGCCGCCGGCGCGTAGCGCAGGGCCCGCTGCACCACATCGGGCAGGCTGGCCCGCTCGCCCAGCACGATGAAGCTGGCCCGGGGCAAGGTGGTCGCCAGCCCGATCAGCACGAAGATCAGCCACAGGCCCGCGTCGTCGCTCATCGCCGCGCCTCCCGGCCCTGCCAGTGCTCGGCCGCAAAACCCGCCGCGATGCCGCCGACGATCGCCACCATCACCCCCAGCTTCAGGGGCATGCCCCGCAGCACCACCGCCAGCACGCCGCCGGTAGCGGCCGAAACCAGCATCGGGCGCACCCGCGCCATCGGCACCATCAGGACCAGCAGGGCGATGCTGGCCATGAACTCCAGCGACCAGTTGCGCGGGATCGACCCCGCCGCCAGCACGCCCACCAGGGTGGACGTCTGCCACACCAGCGCGCACCACAGGGACGGCGCCAGATAGGCCCCCAGCCTCCACGCCGGATCGGGCTCCGTCCGCAGGCGCTCGAGCATGGTCGCGAACACCCCGTCGGTGAGCAGATAGCCGCACAGCCAGCGCAGGCCCGGGCGACCGCCCGCCAGCGGCCTGGCCATCGCCGCGCTGAAGATCAGGAAGCGCAGATTCACCACCAGCGCGGTGGCCACGATCAGCCACAGGGGCGCCCCCGCCACGATCAACGGCAAGGTGCCCAGCTGCGCGGTGGCGCCAAAGACGATCAGGCTCATGCCCATCGCCTGCACGGTGGAAAACCCCGCGCCGACCATCGCCAGCCCGGTGACCAGCGCCCACGGCACCAGCCCCACCGACACCGGCAGACAGGCCCGAAAACCCGCCCGGGCGCCGGCTTTGAAACTCGGAGACATGCCCTCTCCTGGTGCATGGAAAGCCCCGAACTTAACACGCCGGTAGTCCCGGCGGCCGGCGTGCGACAAAGGAGGGACGCGCGGGCCAATCACGCCTAGAATTCGGAAAAAGCGTCACGAATAAGAAGAACTCACCCCCGGAGAGCGATCCGTGAGAATCGAGAGCCTGCTGCGCCCTGTCGCCCCGCTGGCCCGTCTGGCCCTGCTCGCCCTGGCGGCGGCAACGGCCCAGAGCGCCTTGGCCGGCGAGCCCCCCAGCCCAGGCTGTTCCCGCACCTACACGCTTGCCCTGCACGAGCACGGCCTGCTGTATTCGCGCCAGACCGGCAAGGGCATCGACAAGGACATGGCGGACGAGCTCATCCGCCGCAGCGGCTGCCGGATCAACGTCGTGGTGATGCCCCGCGCCCGCATCTGGCAACTCATTGAATCAGGCGGGCTGGATTTCAGCCTGTCCGGCATCAGCAACCCGCAACGTGACGGCTTCGCTGCCTTTGCCTGGTATTTCTCCAACAAGTACTACCTGCTGGTGCGCCGCGATTCCGGCATCCAGCGCGTCACCGACTTCCCCCGCAACCCGATGCTGCGCCTCGGGGCAATCCGCGGCTTCCGCTACAACCCCGGCGGCAACCGGCTGGTCGATGAGCTCGATGCCAGCCTGCGGGTGAGCTACGCCACCGGGCTCGCACCACTCTACGAGATCCTGCTGGCCGATCAGATCCAGGGCATGATCATCGAGCCCTTCGACTATCCAGCAGCAGAGAGCGGCACCCTGCGGGAGCAGACCAGCATCCTCGAATTCGACGATCCGCCGGTGCCCCACGGCCTGATCATCTCGCGCCTCGCCGTCCCTCCCGCCGAACAGGCCCGCTGGCGCGCCCTGATCGACCAGATGCGCGACGACGGTACCGTCGAGCGGATCTTCGGGAAGTACTTCAAGCCCGAGCTTGCCCGGGAGATGACGCGATTTTGAAGACCCTCGGCCAACTCCGCGATCTGCTGCTGCCCATCGCCGTCGGGCTGTTCACCCTGACGGTGGTCGGCTGGCTGTGGTGGCACGAACGGCAGAGCCTGGACACCAACCTGCGCGCCGACTTCGACTTCAGCGTGCGCCTCGCCAGCACACGCATCGAACAGCGCGTCGCCAGCTACGAGCAGATGCTGCGCGCCGCGCGCGGGCTGTTCGACGCCTCCGACGACGTGGATCGGGAAGGCTTTAGCGCCTTTGTCGATGCCCTCACCCAGGGCGCCGAGTTCTCGGGCCTGCAGGCCTTCATGTTCACCCGCTGGCAGGGTGAGGGCAAAGCCGCGCCGGTGCTCTACGTGGCCCCGGACAGCCCCGACAACCGTCCGATAATCGGCTACCACCTTCTCGAGAACCCGCCCCGCCGCACCGCCATGCTCCAGGCCCGGGATTCCGGCGAGATCGCCATCACGCCCCGGGTCAATCTGCTCACCGACCAGCCCGACGGCCCGCCCGCGGTGGTCATCTACCTGGCGGTGTACAACCGCCACCAGCCCGTGGACGACCCCGCCGCCCGCCAGGCTGCCCTGCGCGGCTGGGTGCACACCGCCTTCCGCGTCCGCGATCTGATGGCCAGCCTGTACGGCGAAGGCATTCCCGGCGTGGCGATCCGCATCCACGACGGCGCTGTCGCCACCGCCGACAACCTCCTCTTCGAATCCCATCCGGATGCCGGGAGCCTGCCGCCCCCGCGCTTCAGCGCCACCGAGTACATCAGCTTTCCCCAGCACAGCTGGACGCTGCAGATCCGCACCACGCCGGCCTTCGAGGAACGCCACAGCCGCCGCGCCGAGCACATCATCGCCATCGCCGGGGTGTGCGGGAGCGTGCTGCTCGCGCTGTTCACCCGGCTGCTCGTCACCGGCCGCGCCCGGGCCCATGCCCGGGCCCAGGCCATGACCCGCGAGCTGCGCGAGAGCGAGGAGCGGATGCGCCACATGGCCCAGCACGACCCGCTCACCCAGCTGCCCAACCGCGCCCTGTTCTCCGACCGCCTGCGCGCCGCGCTGGCCCGCGCCCGCCACGACGGCGGCAAGGCCGGGCTGATGTTCGTCGACCTCGACCACTTCAAGGGCGTCAATGACGCCTACGGCCACGCCGTGGGCGACCAGCTGCTGGTGGCCGCCTCGGCCCGGATGCGCGACTGCCTGCGCGAATCCGACACCCTGGCGCGCATCGGCGGCGACGAGTTCGTGGTGCTGCTGCCCCGCATCGACGACCGCAGCGACGCCGAACTGGTGGCCGGCCGCATCCGGGCCACCCTCGCCCAGCCCTTCGCCATCGACGGCAACGAGCTGTCCATCTCCGCCTCCATCGGCATCGGCATCTTCCCCGAGCACGGCTGCGACGACGTGAGCCTCATGAAGAGCGCCGACGACGCCATGTACCGCGCCAAGGACATCGGCCGCGACCAGCTCGTCTTTGCCAGTTGAACCCCATCGCCTCCATGTCCGCCAGCGCCTTCCAGCTCCCGGTTTACTTCGACTACCTCGCCACCTTCGCGTGGGCCCTGTCCGGGGCCGTCGTCGCGCTGCGCAAGCGCTTCGACATCGTCGGCGTGTTCGTGCTGGCGCTCCTCACCAGCATGGGCGGCAGCATCCTGCGCGACGGTCTGTTCCTGCAGCGCACCCCGCCGGTGCTCGCCGACACCGCCTACCTGCCGCTGATCGTCGTCGCCACCACGCTGGTGGCGCTGCTGCGCCGGCGCATCGCCCACCTGCCGGTGGTGAGCCGCCTGGTGGACACCATCGACGCCTTCGGCACGCCGGCCTTCGCGGTGGTCGGCATGCAGCTCGCCCTCGCCGCCGCCATCCCGCTGCCCGGCGTCGTGCTGGTGGGCGCGGTGAGCGGTGTGGGCGGCGGCGTGCTGCGCGACGTGATCGTGCGCGAGGTGCCCTTCATCCTGCAGCCGGGCCAGTTCTCGGCGCTGATCGTGCTGCTCGCCTGCGCCGTCTTCCTGGGGCTCACCCTCGCCAGCGGGCTGGCCGCCGAGGTCGCCGCCTGGACGACCATCGGCGTCGCCTTCATCGCCCGCATGCTCACCATCCGCTTCGACTGGCGCACCCGCCCGCTGATGGACGCCGACTGAACCCCAGCCGGGCGCGGCCGGTCGGAGTGGACACGGCCCGCGTCCGGCGGGCTGCCAAACAGGGAGCCATCATGTCCGGAACCGCCGCCGTCACCGCCATCCTCCACGACACGCCCTACCTCGTCAGCTTCACCGACGACCTCGGCCACACCTGGCAGGCCGACGAACCGCCGGAGGTGGGCGGAGGCAACGCCGCCCCGCCCCCCGACCGGCTGATCCTGGCCGGGCTGGGCGCATGCACCGCCATCACCGTGCGCATGGTGGCCGCCCGCAAGCAGATGCCCCTCACCGGCGTACGCGTCGAGCTGGCCCTCAACCCCGACGGCAAGCCCGAAGCCGGCAACGACATCACCCGGCAGATATTCCTCGAAGGCGAGCTCACCGACGAGCACCGCGCCCAGCTGCTGAAGATCGCCAACGCCTGCCCGATGCACAAGCTGCTCACCGGCGAAGTGCGCGTCCACACAACCCTCGCCTGACCCCGGAGCGCCCCCATGAACCCCATTGAACGCATCCTCCCCCGCGCCGCCGACCTGGGCGAAGGCATGATCGTCCGCCGCGCCCTGCCCACCCGCCAGCGTCGCATGGTGGGTGCCTGGTGTTTTCTCGACCACGTCGGGCCGGTGGATTTCGCCCCCGGCGGCGGCATGCACGTGGGCGCCCATCCCCACACCTGCCTGCAGACCTTCACCTGGCTGATCGACGGCGAGGTGCTGCACCGGGACAGCCTGGGCCACGAACAATGGATCCGCCCCGGCCAGGTCAACCTGATGACCGCCGGCCACGGCATCGTCCACACCGAAGACAGCGCCCCCGACGCCCGTCGGCTCCACGCCGCCCAGCTGTGGATCGCCCTGCCGCCCGAGCTGGCCGACTGCCCGCCGGCCTTCGAGCATTACCCGGACCTGCCCCGCTGGAACGACGCCGGCTGCACCCTCACCCTGCTGGCCGGGCGCTTCGGCGGCCGCGAATCCCCCGCGCGCATCCACACCCCGCTGGTGGGCATGGATCTCCTCGCCAGCCAGGATGCGCAGCTCGCCCTGCCCCTCGACCCCACCTTCGAATACGGCCTGCTGCCGCTGGAAGGTGGCATGGACATCGGCGGCCAGCACTTCGCCACCGACGAATTCGCCTACCTGCCGCCGGGCCGCGAGCGGATCACCCTCGACCTCACCGCCGGCAGCCGCATCCTGCTGGTGGGCGGCGAGCCCTTCGGCGAACCGGTGACCATGTGGTGGAATTTCGTCGGCCACGACAAGGCCGCCATTGCCCAGGCCCAGCGGGATTGGGAAGGCGGTGGCGAGGTGGGCAGCGCCCGCTTCGGGCCGGTGAAAGGAGGCGAGGGCCGGCGCCTCGTCGCGCCGCCCCTGCCCTGGTCGGTCTAGCGTTCGGGCTGGTCCAGCCCGCCGGCGGCCTGCCAGGCCTCGTAGCCCCCGGCCAGCGCCCGCACCGACAGATAGCCATCACCCAGCAGGCGCCGCGCCGCCTGGATCGCCCCGGCGTCCTCGGGGCAGGCGCACAGGGTGACGATGGGCGCGTCCTTCGCCGCACCGACAGATAGCCATCACCCAGCAGGCGCCGCGCCGCCTGGATCGCCCCGGCGTCCTCGGGGCAGGCGCACAGGGTGACGATGGGCGCGTCCTTCGGCCAGTCGCCTACAGCATCCGCCAGCCGGTCGTGCTCGGCCGGCCGCGCGCCGGGGATCGGCCCCAGCTCGGCCACCATCGAGGCACCGCGCAGATCGAGGATCAACGGGCTCACCCCGGCGTCGATCTGCGCCAGCAGATCAGCCGGCGTCACCATCGGCACCTGCAGGCGGCGGAAACGGTATTTCTGCCACAGCTTCCAGCCCAGCCACACCGCCGCCAGCCCCAGCGCCACGCCCACCGCGCGGCCCGCGTTGGCCTCCAGCCCGTCGATCACCGCCTGCACCGTGTCCTTCATCAGCCAGCCGGCCCCCAGGGCCAGCCCGGCCCACAGGCCCGCACCCACCGCCGCCGCCAGCAGGAAGCCCGTGCGCGCCATGCGCAGCGCCTCGGCAATCGGCGGCGCAACGGTCGAAAAGCCCGGCACGAACTTCGCCACCACCAGCGACGACAGCCCCCAGCGCACAAAGCGCGCCTCCGTCTGGCTCACGCAGGAGGCCGGGTTGATCGACAACCGGCACAGCCCGGCCAGCACCCGGTAGCCAAAGCGCCGCCCCGCGGCATACCAGATCGCATCCGCAATCACCGAGGCGAGGATCGCTGCCGCCAGCACCCTGCCCAGCGCCCACGGGCTGGCCGCCAGGCTGCCGGCCACCAGCAGCGTCGGCACCGCCGGCACCGGCAGGCCGATCTGCTGGAGCAGCACGTTCATGAAGACGAGGGCGACCGCATCGTGTTCGAGGGTCTGGCGGAGCTGGGCGATGTCCATGGCCCAAGCATCGCACGTAGGGGCAGGCTGCCGCAGCTACGGAAAACCCGCGCCCCGAAGCTGGCTCGGGTGAAGGCGGAACCCGCTCACGGGCGGGCGGAAGCAGTTCGCCGCCGGGCGGAGCAGGTTCAAGTCAGACATGAACCTGCGGAACGTAAACCTGAACACGTTCAACCCGCACTTGAACCCGTTCAAGTCGAAGATGAAGCAGTTCAACCCGAGGCAGAACGCGTCTCGCCCGGACTTGAACGGGTTCAACTTTTAGCGGAACCGGTTCAGGTAAAAGATGAAGAACTTCAACGCCGACTTGAACCGGATCAACCCGAAGATGAACAAGTTCATCTCGAACCTGAACCGGTTTCCCTCCGACCTGAACATGTTCATCTCCGGGCCGAGCGCACTCCCCTTGAAGGGAGCCCGGTTCAACCCTGAGATGCTCGCGGCCCCTTGCGACCCACCAGCACCACGCCCGACACCACCAGCGCCCCGCCCAGAATCTGGAACAGCCCGATGGGTTCGGCGAGGATCAGCCAGCCCAGGAAGAGCGTCACCACCGGGCCGAGGGTGCCGATCAGCGACACCGGCCCGGCCCCCAGGCGACGGATCGCCTCCGACACCATCCACACCGGCAGCACCGTGGAGAACAGCGCCATCGCCACCGCCAGCCCCATCACCGGCGCCGGCTGCACCACCAGCAGGCCCAGGGGCCGGGTGGCGGCAAAGTGGCCAAGGCACAGCACACAGGCGATGGCGCTGGCCCAGGCCGTCACCCGCGCCGCCCCCAGGCGCACCACCGCCTGGCCGTTGCCCATCAGGTAGAGCGCATACGACACCGCGCTGCCGAACACCAGCGCGCCGCCGATCCACACATCCCTGGCGCTGCCGGCGATGTGGAGATCATGGGCCACCGCCAGCGCGATGCCCGCGTAGCACAGCCCGATGCAGGCCAGCGCCCGGCGGGTGATCGGCTTGCCCAGGAACAACGCCGAGAACACCACCACCAGGGTGGGGTAAGCAAACAGGATCAGCCGCTCCAGCGCCGCCGAGATGTACTGCAGCCCGAGGAAATCCAGATAGCTGGCCATGTAGTAGCCGGTAAAGCCCAGCCCGGCCATCAAGGCCAGATCGCGCCCCGACAGCTTCGCATGCTGGCGCCGGCGGCCATCGGCAAAACCCAGCGCCAGAAAGAAGGGCAGCGACAAGCCCATGCGCAGGGCGAGCAGGGTCACGGCGTCGACGCCGTAGGGATAGGCCAGCTTGATGAGGATGGCCTTGAACGAGAAGCCCACCGCGCCAAGCACGGCGAACAGGAGCCCGAGACGATCGCCGGGGTGATTCATGGGGGCGGCGGCAGGAAGGATGCGGCCGCAGAGTGTAGCGCGCCGCCCGCCCGGCAGGCGATCAGGGCCCGGCGGCGGGGGATGTCAGCCCTGGGCCTCACGCAGCCATTCGAGCACGCTGCCCGGCGCCGGAATGCGCCCGGACGACACCAGCTTGCCATTGACCACCAGCCCCGGCGTCTTCAGCACGTCCCAGGCGAGGATCGCGTCCATGTCGGTGACCTTCTCGATCTGCGCCTCGACGCCCAGCTCGGCCGCCGCCGCCCGGGTGATCTCTTCCAGCTTGCGGCAGTTGGCACAGCCCGGCCCCAGCACCTTGATATCCAGCACGATCAGGCTCCTTTCAGTTGGTTGCGGCGGCTCGCCGCCATCAGCAGCATGGCCAGCGCGCCGATGAAAGATGCCAGCCCCAGCACGATCAGGCCCAGCGGCAGGCCATCCACCCACGCCCCGTAGGTGAAGCCGGCCACCGCGCTGAACAGCGCCACCAGCCCCACGTAGGCGGCAGTCTTGGTCCGGCCGATGATCGCCGAGATGATGAGGATGCTCTGCAGCGACAGCTCCGGGTCGGACATCAGGTAGGCCAGCAGCGGGCCGCGGTGCATCCCCAGGTCGAGGAACATCCGGGCGATGGGCACCTCGACCAGCGTCGGGAAATACATGAACACCCCGAAAGCCACCCCGGCCAGGTTGCCGAGCACCGAATTGCTGCCCGCCACAGCCTCGATCCACTCCGGCCGCACCACCACCCGCACCATCCCGACGATGAACACGCCCACCACCAGCAGCGGGAAGATCTGCTTCACGAAACGCCAGGATTCCCACAGCCAGTCCTGCATGGCCTGCCGCTCGAGCCGGCGCCAGGCCAGCACGTGGATCGCCACGAGGCACGCCGCCACGCCGAAGAACTTGCCGGTAAAGCCGATCTGCAGCACGCCCTCGGCCGGGCGGATCGCCAGCGCGGCCAGCAGCAGCGTCGCCCACACCAGCCCGAGGCTGGCCCGGGTCCAGCCGGTCACGCCGTCCTGGATGTTCTCCAACCCGTGCCAGGCAGTAAAGCCGATGGCCCCGAGCAGGACGATCAGCATCACGCCCTGCACCGACACGCCCTCCTCGCCCCGGCTCGCGTCGAACGGCACCAGCTGGTCGAGCCAGCTCTGCCAGCCGGATGCCGCCGGCAAGGGCAGATCCAGATGGAACCAGGTGCCGGTGAGAAAGCCCAGTTTGAGGGTGCCCGCCAGCAGCAGCGCCACCCACAGCCCGAGAAACCACCCCGCCACGGGCCCGACGCCCTCGCTCCCGGCAGCGAACATCGCGCTGCCGGCCTGCTCGTGGGCCGCGTCGTCGGCCCGGAACAGCAAGGCCATGATGAGCCCGATGCCGATCCCGAAGACCAGCGACAGCACGAAGCGCGCGCCGGCCAGATCGACGCCGATCACCCCGCCGGTGTACACCAGTGCGAGGATGTTGGCCGCCGGCGCGAAGAACAGAAAGGTGATCGCCGGCCCCAGCCCGGCACCCTTCTTGTAGATGCCGGCAAACAGCGGAACGATTGTGCACGAGCACACCGCCAGCAGCGAGCCAGCGGCCGCCGCAGCGGGATAGGAGATGTGACGGGGAGAATTGCGCCCGAGAAAACGGGTGACGGTCTGCTGGGGGATCAGCGCCGACATGGCGCCGGCGATGAAGAAAGCCGGCAACAGGCACAAGAGCACGTGGGCGGCGAGATAGGCCGCAAGGTTGCCGGCACCACCCCGCAGCACCGGCAGCAGCCATTCGGAGAGCACATCCATACGGCCTCCGGCCCTATCGGGGCGGAACGTGATGGAAAGAGTCTAGACCCGAGCCGCCGCCAGCGCTTTGATGCGCCGCAAGCGGCGCTCAGTGGTTGTGCTTGTGATCCATCGGCATCGGCGCGGCGGCGGTGAGGTCGCGCACCTCGGCCTTCACTTCGACGTTCTCGACCTTCTTGTCCTTGCCTTCAACCTTGAGGGTGATGGGCACCACGTCGCCCTTGGTGAGGGGCTTCTTCAGGTCGATCAGCATCACGTGGTAGCTGCCGGGCTTGAGCTCCAGCGGCTGGCCGGGCTTCACGTCGAGACGCGGCAGGGCGCGCATCTTCATCACGTTGTCGGCCATCACCATCTCGTGCAGTTCGACGATGTTGGCGGCCGGGCTTTCGACGCCCACCAGGCTCACGCCCCCCTTGCTGGAGAGCTGCATGAAGGCGCCGGTGGCCTTCTGGGCCGCGACGGTGCCGCGCACCCACGGGTTGGCCACTTCGATATCCGCGGCAAAGGCAGCGGTGGCACACAGGCCGGCCAGGGCGACAGCGACGGAACGGGCGATCAGGGCGGAAAGCTTCACGGGAGACTCCTTGAAATGAACGCCACGAGCTTAACGCGGGCGGGCCCGGCGCGGCAGCCGGCATGCCCGTCGTGCGACCTTTTGCCGCACGATTTTTTCCGGATATTTTCGGGATGTATCCGTCCGGGGCCGAAATCACATCCGCTTACAACACCGCCGGCACCCCGGCGGCAGACCAACGATCATAGAAAGCGCCATCCACCACAAAGGAAACCCCGCCATGTTCAAGAAGCTCACCGCCCTGTATGCCCTCATCCGCAAGGACGCGCGCATCCTGTGGTACGCCCTGCGCCACCCGGCCCGGCCGGCCTGGCTGGTGCCGTCGGTGGCGCTGATCGGGCTGTACCTGCTGTCGCCGATCGACCTGATCCCCGACGTGCTGCCGGTGATCGGGCTGGTGGATGATTTCGTGCTGATCCCGCTGGTGATCGCCTGGCTGGTGAGCCGCCTGCCGGCCGAGCTGAAGCGCGGCTTCGCCGACGACAACCGCACCATCGACGTGGTGCCCCAGCGGCGCTGAACGCTGGCCGCGCGTATCAGGCCGGATCTGCCCCAAGGCGATCCGGCCTTTTTGCGCCTAAGTCCAGGTGACGGTGGCCGCCAGCAGGTAGCCGGCGCCGTACACCGTCTTGATGAGCTTGGCGTGCTGGGGGTTTTCCTCGAAGCGTCGGCGCAGGCGCGAGATGCGCAGGTCGATGCTGCGATCCAGCGCCGACACGTCGCGCCCTTCGAGCAGCTGCTCGCGGGTGAGGATGTGGTTGGGATGGGCCAGCAGCACGCCGAGCAGCTGGGCTTCGGCGGTGCTGAGGGTTTCCTGCTGGCCACCGGGGCTGACCAGCGTGTTGCTGCCTGGCTCGAAGCGCCAGCCGGCAAACTCGGCCACCCGCTGGGCCGGATCGGCCGGCAGGGTGACCTGCCCCGGATAGCGGCGCAGGATCGAACGCACCCGGGCGATCAGCTCGCGGGGCTCGAAGGGCTTGACTACGTAGTCGTCGGCGCCGAGCTCCAGCCCCATCACCCGGTCGTGGGTGTCGGCCCGGCCGGTGACCACCAGCAGGCCGCAGGTGTGCTTGCGGCGCAGCTGCTGGAGCACCGCCATGCCGTCCATGTCGGGCAGGCCCAGATCGAGCACCACCAGATCCGGCACCTGATGGCGCAGCCCGTGGAAGAAGGCCTCCGCGGTGCGGAACAGCTCGGTGCGATAGCTGAACTTCTCGAGGGTGTCGGCGATCAGGCGCGCGATGGCCGCTTCGTCCTCGACGACGTAGATCAGCTCGGGTTTGCGGGTCTGGGCCATGGCAGGTGGAGAGCTTGGCTCAAGCCGCGAGCGGACGCAAGGCGGCCAGCAGCTTGTCCCGCGAGAAAGGCTTGGCGAGGAGCGGCAGATCGCCGTCCATGCCCAGCTCGTGCTGGGATTCGGCAAAGCCGCTCATCAGCACCACCGGCAGATCGGGCCGGAAGCGCCGCACGAAACGCGCCAGCGCCCGGCCGTCCATCGCCCCGGGCATCACCACGTCGGAGATCACCAGCGCGATGGCCGGGATGTTCTCGACCATGTCGGCAGCCTCGGCACCGTTCTCGGCCTCGACCACCGCGCAGCCCAGCTCCGAGAGCTGCATCCGCACCACGGTGCGCACGTCCACGTCGTCCTCGGCCAGCAGCACCAGCTTGCCGGCCAGATCCGTCTCGGCCACCTCGTGCCCCACCGGCAGGGCTTCGGGCTGCTCGGCCTCGGCCAGCCGCGGCAGCAGCAGCGCCACCGTGGTGCCCCGCGCCTGTCGGCTGCGGATGCGCACGCCGCCGCCCGACTGCTTGACGAAGCCATACACCATCGACATCCCCAGCCCGCTGCCCATGCCGAACTGCTTGGTGGTGAAGAAGGGCTCGAAGACCCGCGCCAGCGTGCTGCCGTCCATGCCCATGCCGTTGTCGGTGACGGCGATCTGCACGTAGTCGCCGGGCGGCACTTCCAGATCGGCCGCGGCGTGCACGTTGAGGTGCTCCAGCGACGACTCGATGCGCAGCTCGCCACCGTTGGGCATCGCGTCGCGGGCGTTGAGGGCGAGATTGAGGAGTGCGTTTTCAAGCTGGTGGGCATCCACCATCGCCACCAGACAGGGCTCGCGGCTGGCGGTGCTCACCGCGATGGTGCCGGGCAGCGAGCGGCGGATCAGCTTGGACATGCCCAGGATCAGCTCGTTTACCTCCACCGGACGCGGCTCCAGCGGCTGGCGGCGGGCAAAGCCCAGCAGCCGGCGGATCAGCTCGGCGCCCCGGTTGGCGGCCTGCATGGCGGGCTCGACGAAGTTCTCGGTGAGCGGGTCGTTGGGGTGGTTTTCCTTCAGCGCCACCAGGTTGCCGATCACCACCGTCAGCATGTTGTTGAAGTCGTGGGCGAGGCCGCCGGTGAGCTGACCGATGGCTTCCATCTTCTGGGCCTGGGCCAGCGCGGCCTGGGTGCGCCGGCTCTCGGTGACGTCCACCGAATGCACGTAGCAGCCGATCACCTCGCCGTCGGCGATGTCGGGCACCAGGGTGCTGCGGGCCTGGGCCGGCGTGCCGTCGCGGCCGGTGAGGGTGTATTCGTACGACACCCGCTCGCCCGCCAGCGCCCGCGACACAAACGGCGACACGATGGAAAAGACCTCCTGCCCCACCACGTCGCGGATCTGCCGGCCCTCGACCTCGCTGGCCGACCAGCCGAACCATTCGGCGTAGCCCTTGTTGGCGTAGCGGTAGGTCCAGTCGTGGTCGAAATACGCCACCGCCGCCGGGATCGCGTCGGTGATCTCCCGCAGGCGCTGCTCGCTGCGGCGCAGCGCGCCGGTGATGGCCTTGTTGGATTCGATGGCCGCGGTGAGCTCGGCGTTGGCGCGGGTCAGCGCGTCGGTGCGCAGGCGGATGTGCTCTTCGAGTTCGGCCTGATGGCGGGCAATCTGCTCCTGGCTGTGGCGCTGGCCGGTGATGTCGGTATAGACGGTGATGAAGCCCTGGTGCGGCAGCGGAAAGCCGCGGATCGACAGGATCTGCCCGTTGGGCCGCACCCGTTCGGTGACGTGGGGCTGGAAGCTCCGCGCACGGGCCACCCGCTCGGCCACCTGAGCGGCCGGATCGCCCGGGCCATAGTCGCCCCGCTCGGCGTTGTAGCGGATGAAATCCTCGAAATTGACGCCGGGCTTCGCCAGCGACTCGGGAAAGTCGAGCAGGCGCAGGAAGGTCGTGTTCCAGGCGACCATCCGCAAGTCTTCGTCGAACACCGTGACGCCCTGGTCGAGGAGATCCAGCCCCGCGCCCAGCATCTCCCGGTAACGCCGGTCGAAGGACGGCGGCGTGTCGGCGCCCCGATCGTTTCCCCCATCCATCTGCTGCCCGCTCATCGCTGCTCCACTTCAATCACTTTCACTGATTCTAGCCAGCGTCCGGCCGCCCCGAGGCACCGGACATGATTGAGTACATTTTCACGAAACTTCCGACAAGTTTGTTTGCGAACCTTCCGTCCGATCCTCGGCAGTCCGGCCAGGAGATTCAGCGCGAGCGCGCGAGCACAAGAACGGAGACAGGTTCCCATGAAGATTCTCGTACCCATCAAGCGGGTCGTCGATTACAACGTCAAGATCCGCGTCAAGGCCGACCAGAGCGGCGTCGAGCTGGCCAACGTCAAGATGGCCATGAACCCCTTCGACGAGATCGCCGTTGAAGAAGCCGTGCGCCTGAAGGAAGCCGGCACCGCCACCGAAGTGGTGGCCGTCTCCGCCGGCGTCGCCCAGTGCCAGGAAACCCTGCGCACCGCCATGGCCATCGGCGCCGACCGCGGCATCCTCGTCGAATCCGACGCCGACCTGCAGCCCCTCGCCGTGGCCAAGCTCCTCAAGGCCCTCGTGGACAAGGAACAGCCCAAGCTGGTGATTCTCGGCAAGCAGGCCATCGACGACGACTCCAACCAGACCGGCCAGATGCTCGCCGCGCTCCTCGGCTGGCCCCAGGCCACCTTCGCCTCCAAGGTTGAAGTGGCCGGCGACGGCGTGCGCGTGACCCGCGAAATCGACGGCGGCCTCGAAACCCTGGCCCTGCCGCTGCCGGCGGTCGTCACCACCGACCTGCGCCTCAACGAGCCGCGCTACGCCACGCTGCCCAACATCATGAAGGCCAAGAAGAAGCCGCTCGACACCGTCAAGCCGGCCGACCTGGGCGTCGATGTCGCCCCGCGCCTCACCACCCTCAAGGTCGTCGAGCCCGCCGCCCGCAGCGCCGGCATCAAGGTGGCCGACGTGGCCCAGCTGATCGACAAGCTCAAGAACGAAGCCAAGGTGCTGTGAAGGCCCTGTAAGGACAAGCCGTAGGGGCGACTTCAGTCGCCCACGGACGCGAACTCGGGGCTAGACCCCGGTTCGGCCCGCTGAGGGCGACTGAAGTCGCCCCTACATGAATCCCTGCACCGCCCCAAGCCGCGCCCCCAGGAAATACAGGAGACAAAGAACATGCCCATCCTCGTCATCGCCGAACACGACAACGTCGGCCTGAAGGCCGCCACCCTCAACACCGTTGCCGCTGCCGCCAAGCTCGGCGCCGACATCGAAGTGCTGGTCGCCGGCAGCAGCTGCGGCGCCGCCGCCGAAGCCGCCGCCAAGCTGGCCGGTGTCGCCAAGGTCAAGGTGGCCGATGCCGCCGTTTATGCCGAACAGGGCGCCGAGAACCTCGCCGCGCTGCTGGTCGATGTGGTCAAGGCCGGTGGCTACAGCCACGTGCTGGCCCCCGCCACCACCTTCGGCAAGAACGTCCTGCCGCGCGTTGCCGCGCTGCTGGATGTCGCCCAGATTTCCGACATCACCGCTGTCGAATCCGCCGACACCTTTGTCCGTCCGATCTACGCCGGTAACGCGCTGGCCACCGTCAAGTCGGCCGACCCGGTGAAGGTCATCACCGTGCGCACCACCGCCTTCGACCCGGTTGCCCAAGGTGGCAGCGCCGCGGTCGAAGCCATCGCCGCCGGCCCGGATCTGGCCCAGAGCAAGCTCGTCGGCCGTGAGCTCACCAAGTCGGCCCGCCCCGAGCTGGGCGCCGCCAAGATCATCGTCTCGGGTGGCCGGGGCCTCGGCAGCGGCGACAACTACCGTGCCGTGCTGGAGCCGCTGGCCGACAAGCTCGGCGCCGCCATGGGCGCCTCCCGCGCCGCGGTGGATGCGGGCTTCGTGCCCAACGACTACCAGGTCGGCCAGACCGGCAAGATCGTCGCCCCGCAGCTGTACGTGGCGGTCGGCATCTCCGGCGCCATCCAGCATCTGGCGGGCATGAAGGATTCCAAGGTGATCGTGGCGATCAACAAGGACCCGGAAGCCCCGATCTTCCAGGTGGCCGACTACGGCCTCGTGGCCGATCTGTTCGAGACCGTGCCGCAGCTGGTCTCGGCCCTCTGATCCTGCGCCGGGCATGAGCCCGGCATCCGAAGTCTGATCGAAGCACCGGCGTCGGGCGAAAGCCTGCACCAAGGCCAGCCGCCGCCGCATTCAACCGAATTCGCAAGGAACAACCATGAGCACGTACATCGCCCCCGTGAAGGACATGCTGTTCAACATGAACGAGCTGGCCGGTCTGGAAGAGATCGCCGGTCTGCCGGGCAACGAGGAAGTCTCCGCCGATCTGGTCGAGGCCATCCTCGACGAAGCCGCCAAGTTCGCCTCCGAAGTCGTCGATCCGCTCAACGCCGTCGGCGACAAGCAGGGCAACAAGTGGAACAACGGCGTGGTGACCACCGCCGACGGCTTCAAGGAAGCCTATGCCTCCTTCTGCGAGACCGGCTGGAACGGCATGCCCGCCTCCACCGAGTTCGGCGGCCAGGGCCTGCCGGTCACCGTGTCCACCGCGGTGCTCGAAATGTGGAAGTCGGCCAGCATCTCCTTCTCGCTGTGCCAGATGCTGACCCTCGGCGCGGTCGAAGCGATCGCCCACCACGGCTCCGACGAGCTGAAGGCCACCTTCCTGCCGAACATGGTTTCCGGCAAGTGGACCGGCACCATGAACCTCACCGAGCCCCAGGCCGGCTCCGACCTCGCCGCCATCCGCAGCAAGGCCGAACCGCGGGGCGATGGCACCTACGCCATCACCGGCACCAAGATCTTCATCACCTGGGGTGAGCACGACATGGCCGAGAACATCGTCCACCTCGTGCTGGCCCGCCTGCCCGACGCGCCCCCGGGCGTGAAGGGCATCTCCCTGTTCATCGCGCCGAAGTTCCTGGTCAATGCCGACGGCAGCCTGGGCGAGCGCAACGACCTGATCTGCGCCTCCATCGAACACAAGATGGGCATCCACGGCAGCGCCACCGCCGTCATGTCCTTCGGCGACAAGGGCGGCGCGATCGGCTACCTGGTCGGCGAGCCGAACCGCGGCCTCGAGTACATGTTCACGATGATGAACCACGCCCGCCTCAA
>JAKLLO010000168.1 GCA_023150095.1 Zoogloea sp.
GTTGAGGCGACTGGGGCGACTGGGGCGACTGGGGCGATTGGTTGGGGCGGCTTGTAGGGGCGGCTTCAGCCGCCCATCCGTGCGCCAATCCATTGCAGGCGCGTGATCGAAAGTCCGTGGGCGACTGAAGTCGCCCCTACATGCCCCTACATGCCCGTGGCAATTCAATGCTCCGTCATCCCCCCGCAACATCGCCCCGCTATCTTCCGCCGCGTTCCCTCATTCGACGCCGGCCGCGGGCATGGCGCCATCCAACCTGCGCCATGGCGTCATCCGCTCCGTTCTGCCGCACTGCCCTGATCCTACTCTCCACCTTCGCGCTGGTCGCCTGTTCGCCCCGCCAGATGGTGATGCACGGCCTCGCCGACGAGCTGGCCAGCCAGGGCAGCGCGCCCGAGGATGACCTCGATCTGGCCCGCGAAGCCAGCGCCTACCACCTCAAGCTCTCCGAAGCCGTGCTGCGCGGCCAGCCTGACCACGCCGGGCTGGCGACCGCCGTGGCCGCCGGTTTCACCCAGTACGCCTACGCCTTCGTGGCCTTCGATGCCGATCGCCTCGACGCCACCGACGCCAAGGCCGCCCAGCGCCTGCGGGAGCGTGCCGCCCGCCTCTACCGCCGCGGCCGCGATCACGCCCTGACTGCCCTTGCACAGCGCTTCCCCGATTTGCGCCAGCAACTGGCCAACCCGGCCCCGCTGCGCCTTGCCGCCGCCGACGTGCCCCTCGCCTACTGGGCCGCCGCGGCCTGGGGCGGGCAGATTTCCCTCTCCAAGGACGACCCGGACACCGTGGCCGATCTGCCCCTCGCAACCCGCCTTGCACGCCTGGCCTGGGATGCGAACCCCAATTTTGGCGACGGCGATCTGGCCAGCCTGATGGGCAGCTTCGAGGCTGCGCGCCCCGGCGGCAGCCGTGCCCAGGCCGAAAAATACTTCGACGACGCAATCCGCCTTGCCCACGGCACGAGCGCCGGCGCCTTCGTGGCCAAGGCCGAAGGCATTGCCCTGCCGGCTGGCAACAAACCCGCCTTCACCGATCTGCTGGGCCAGGCGCTGGCCGTGAAGGACGCCCCGGGCAGCCCGAAGATGCTGGCCAACGAGGTGATGCGCCGCCGCGCCCGCTGGCTGCTGGACACCGCCGACGACCTGTTCTGAACCTTCATCTTTCCGACGAGCCCACCATGCGCCGACTCACCGACCGCCTCCACCCCCACCTCGTCTCCCTGCTGGGACTGCTCCTGGGCCTGCTGATCGGTGCGCTGGCCGCCCCCGGCGCCCACGCTGCCAGCCAGCTTCGCATCGGCACCCTGGCCCCCAAGAACTCCCTCTACCACCGCCAGCTGATGGAGGTGGGCGAAGCCTGGCGCACCGCCCAGGGCGACGGCGCCAAGTACGTGATCTACCCGGACGGCGGCCAGGGCGGCGAGACCGACATGGCCCGCCGGATGCGCATCGGCCAGCTGCAGGGTGCGCTGCTGTCGGTGGTGGGCCTGCGCGAGATCGAGCCCTCCATCTCGGCACTGCAGAACATGCCGCTGCTCTTCAAGAGCTGGGACGAGGTGGATTACGTGCGCGAAAAACTGCGCCCGGGCATGGAACGCAAGTTCCTTGAAAAAGGCTTCGTGGTGCTGGCCTGGGGCGACGCCGGCTGGGTGCGCTTCTTCTCGAAGGACGCCGCGCTGCGCCCGGACGACTATCGCAAGATGAAGTTCTTTGCCTGGGCCGGCGAATCCGAGCAGCAGGACATCATGAAGAGCCTGGGCTACACCCCGGTGCCCCTGGAGACCAGCGACATCCTGCCGTCGATCCAGACCGGGATGATCACCGCCGTGCCCGCCACCCCTTACTTCGCGCTGGCAAGCCAGATCTACGCCACCGCGCCCCACATGCTCGACATCAACTGGGCGCCCATCGTCGGCGCGCTGGTGGTCACCAAGAAGGCCTGGGACGACATGAGCCCCGCCGCCCAGGACGCCCTCAAGACCGCCGGCGCCAAGGCCGGCCTGCAGATGCGCACCAAGGCCCGGGCGGAAGTGGACGAAGCAGTCGAAGCCATGAAGAAGCGCGGCCTGCAGATCCACACCCCCACGCCCGAGCAGATGAAGGAATGGAACGCCCTCGCCGACAGCCTCTACCCGCGCATCCGCGGCAAGATGGTGCCGGCCGAGACCTTCGACGAGGTGATGAAGCTCCTGAAGGATTACCGCGCCGGCAAGCGCTGACCGAGCTCGCCAGACGGAAATCCAAGCTGAAACTTCAACCCGTTCAAGTCCGACTTGAAGCAGTCCAACAAAAACTTGCGACCGTTCAAGTCGGACTTGAACGCTTCCAACTAAAACTTCGGATATCCCAAGTCTGACCTGGAAAAAACCAAAGTCGGACTTGGGCCATCGCAAGTCCGACTTTGGATCGCGCAGCTTTGAGGTGCATTTGCTCAAGTCGAACTTGAAGGATTTCAAGTCCGACTTAAACCGCTTCAAGTCCGGGATCAACAACGCCCCCCGCCACACGGCAACCTGTAGGGGCGACTTCAGTCGCCCAGCCATCAGACGCAGTTGCCTGATTGAAGTCTGCGGGCGACTGAAGTCGCCCCTACACATCGCTCCTACACACCCCACAACTCCAACTGCCCCATGCGCCGACTGCCCTTCGACGAAGCCATCGCCTCCGCTGCGCTGCTGCTGATGACCCTGATCCCGCTGGTGGAGATCGCCCTGCGGCCGCTGCACGGCATGGGCATCGCCAACGCGCCGATGATCGTCCAGCACCTGGGGCTGGTGCTCGCCATGGCCGGCGCGGTGCTGGCCGAGCGTGGCAATCACCTCACCAGCCTGGGCAACAGCTTTGCGAGCGCCCGCAATCCGGCCGTGCGGCACGCGGCCCAGGTGTTTGCCAAGGGCAGCGCGGCGGTGCTGTGCGGGATGCTGGCCGAGGCGAGCTGGCAGTTCGTCGCCAGCGAGATGGACGCCGGCCGGGTGCTGGCCTACGGCCTGCCGGTGTGGACGATCCAGGCGCTGATGCCGGTGGGCTTTGTGCTGCTGGGGGTCAAGCTCGGCAGCCGCTGCGCGAGCGGGCTGGCGCTGCGCGTCGTGCTGGGCGTGGCGCTTACCGCGGCAGGCTATCTGTTTGCGCAGCATTTCGATGGATCGACGCTGCCCCTCGCCCCCTTCGCCATCGGGCTGGTGCTGGCCCTGCTGGCCGGGGCGCCGATCTTTGCGGTGCTGGGCGGGCTGGCGCTGGCGCTGTTCTGGTCCGAAGGGCAGCCGCTGGCCTCGGTGCCGCTGTCCCACTACCAGATCACGGTGAATCCCTCGCTGCCGGCGCTGCCGCTGTTCACGCTGGCCGGTTTGATCTTCGCCCGCAGCGGCGCGGCCGTGCGGCTGGGTGCGCTGTTCACCGCCAGCTTTGGCGGCGGCGCGATCGGCTCGTCGATCGCGGCGGCGTTGCTCTGCTCGTTCTTCACCGCCTTTACCGGCGGCAGCGGCGTCACCATCCTGGCCCTGGGCGGGCTGCTGCTGCCGCTCTTGAAGGACGCCGGGCTGCCGGAGAAGCGCGGGATCAGCCTCGTCACCAGCGCCAGCGCGCTGGGCGTGCTGCTGGCGCCGTCGGTGCCGCTGATCATGTACGCCATCATCGCCCGGGTGCCCATCAACACCATGTTCCTGGCCGGGGTGGTGCCGGCGCTGGTGATGGTGTTCTTCCTGCTCACCGTGGGCGGCTACCTGCGCCGGGACGGCATCGCGCAGGTGGAGCGCCCGAAGGCCGACTTCACCGCCGCCCGCCGCGCCGCCTGGGCCGCCCGCTGGGAGATCCTCGCCCCGGTGGTGGCCATCGGCTCCCTGGCCAGCGGCCTCGCCACCCCCACCGAAAGCGCGGCGCTGACCGCCGCCTACGCCCTCCTCACCCAGTCCATCGCCCACCGGGAGCTGGACTGGCCGCTGCTGCGCCGCTGCCTGGCCGACTGCGCCCAGGTGATCGGCGGGGTGATGCTGATCCTCGGCATGGCGCTGGGCCTCACCAACTATCTGGTGGATGCCGGCATCCCCGACGCGGCGGTGGAATGGGTGCAGGGCGCCCTGCCCAACCGCTTCGCCTTCCTGGTAGCGCTCAACGTCTTCCTGTTTGCGGCCGGCGCGCTGATGGAGATCTACGCCGCCATCGTGGTGCTGGTGCCGCTGCTGCTGCCGGTGGCGGTGAGCTACGGCATCGACCCGGTGCACTTCGGGGTGATCTTCCTGGCGGTGATGGAGATGGGCTTCCTGTGCCCGCCGGCGGGCATGAACATCTTTTTCGCGTCGGCGATGTTCGGCAAGCCGATCCGTGAGGTGGCGGCGTCGGTGCTGCCGGCCCTCGCCGCGATCTTTCTGGGGGCGCTGGCGATCTCGGCCGTGCCGTGGCTGGCGACGGGGTTGCCGGGGTGGGTGATCGGGGGCTGAGGGGTCGCTGAAGGTTCAGCCGGCCGGCGTGTCCCAGCGCGCGGCGGCCGAATCGTCGGCGTCCCGCGCATCCACCCAACGCCCGCCTTCCGGCGTGTCTTCCTTCTTCCAGAAGGGCGCACGGGTCTTCAGGTAGTCCATGATGAACTCGCAGGCGGCGAATGCGTCGCCCCGGTGGCTGCTGGCCACGCCCACGAAGACGATGCGCTCGCCCGGCTCGAGCCGCCCGAAGCGGTGGATGACCCGCGTGCCCATCAGCTGCCAGCGGCTGCCGGCCTCAGCGACGATGGCTTCCAGCGACTTCTCGGTCATGCCCGGGTAGTGCTCGAGGGTCATCGCCGAGACGGCGCTGCCCTCCCCCGCCACCTTGTCGGCCCGCACGAGGCCGACGAAGCTCGCCACCGCGCCCACATCACTGCGACCGGCGGACAAGGCGGCGATCTCTGCACCGACATCGAAATCGGCTTCCTGGACGCTGACGGAGTTCATGGTGGGCCTCGGAGGTGATTTGGGGTGGCGGAAAAATGGTGGGCGACTGAAGTCGCCCCTACCAAATGGCGTTCAAATGGCGCGGTGGACGACCGATCAGCCGCCGGTGACGGGCGGGAAGAAGGCGATCTCGTCCCGGTCGGCCACGGCGGTTTCCGGGCCGGCCATTTCCTGGTTGATGGCCATGCGCACGTTGCGGCCCACATCCAGCGCCTCCCACGCGCCGCCGCGCTTGGCGAGGTGGGCGCGCAGGTCGCCGAGGGTGGCGATGGTGGCCGGCAGGGTCAGCGTCTCGTGGGAGTAGCCGAGGGTTTCACGGAGGCTGGCGAAGTACAGAACCTTGATGCTCATGACGCGCTTACGAAAGAAGTTCGGAATAAGGAATGAAGCGGACCAGATCGCCCGCGGCGACCGGCTGACCCGCCGGGTTATCCACCAGGCCATCGGCCCACACGGTTGAGGTGAGGACGCCCGGCCCCTGGTTGGGGAAGAGATCGACGCGGCCGTCGTCGCCGATGCGTGCGCGCAGAAACTCCCGGCGGCGATCGGGCTTGGTCCAGTTGAAGCCGGCCGCGAGCGGGATCGACCGGGGCAGGCAGCTCGCCACGCCCATCGAACGCAGCACGAAGGGCCGTACCAGCAGCAGGAAGGTGACGAAGCTCGAAACCGGGTTGCCGGGCAGGCCGATGAAGGCCGCGCCCTCGCCGCCGGCCGGGTCATTCACCTGACCAAAGGCCACCGGCTTGCCGGGCTTCATGGCGACGAGCCACAGATCGAGCCGGCCTTCGGCCTGCACCGCCGGGCGCACGTGGTCTTCCTCACCCATGGACACGCCGCCGCTGGTGACGATCAGATCATTGGCCGCGGCGGCGCTGCGCAGGGCGGCACGGGTGGCCTCCAGCGTGTCGGGCACGATGCCCAGGTCTTCCACTTCGCAGCCAAGGGCTTCGAGCAGACCGCGCAGCACGTAGCGGTTGGAGTTGTAGATGGCGCCGGGCGGCAGCGGCTCGCCGGGCATCACGAGTTCGTCGCCGGTGGAGAACAGCGCGACCTTGAGGCGGCGATACACCGGCAACGTGGCGCAGCCCACCGACGCGGCGAGGCCCAGCATCTGGGGCGTGAGGCGATGGCCGGCGGAAAGCACGGTGGAACCCAGCGCGATGTCCTCGCCGGCGCGGCGGACCCACTCTCCCGCGCGGGGCACGTGGTCGATGGTCACGCTGTCGCCATCGGCGGAGCACAGCTCCTGCATCACGATGGCGTCGGCGCCGTGGGGCACCGGGGCGCCGGTGAAAATGCGCGCGGCAGTGCCCCGGGCCAGCGTGTGGCCGACACTGCCGGCGGGAATGCGCTGGGCAACGGTGAGGCGCGCGCCGGGGGCGGTCACGTCGGCGGTATTGACCGCGTAGCCGTCCATCGACGAGTTGTCGAGGGGCGGCACGTTGAGGGACGACACCTGATCGACGGCCAGCACGCGGCCGAGGGCTTCGGCGGTGGGCACGTGTTCGATGGCGGCGACGGGTTTGGCGGCGGCCAGCAGCGCCGCCCGCACGTCGTCGAAGGGACGCATGGGATTGCTCATATCAGTTCAGTTCTCCATCGCGCGGCGCACCACGCGCAACACATGAAACACGGCAGCACGGCCCCTGGGCCGGCTCGCCCCCCAGTGGGGGGGTGGAAGCAGGGAATTCATGGCGCACCGCGCCATGCCTGCTGAACGGCCCGGCCATGCAAAGCCGGGCCTCCGCGCCGCAGGCGCATCGGGGGGCGTTCATCCTAAGCCCTGGTGTTGGAGGATGAAGACGGCCACGGCGGCCGGGTCGTTGATGTCGAGGCGCGGCAGGGGCGCGTCGACGGGCACATCGGTGGCGATCGCCACGATGGCCGGGTTGTCGGGGTACTGGAGCGGCTTGCCCACCGCCGGGCGATGGACTTCGAGCTTGGGAATCTGCACCGCCTTGAAGCCTTCGACCAGCACCAGATCGCAGGGCGACAGGCGCGCCAGCTGGGCGTCGAGATCGGGTTCGGGGGCGCCGCGGAGTTCGTGCATCAGCACCCAGCGCTCGTCGGAGATCAGCAGGATTTCGCTGGCGCCGGCCTCGCGGTGGCGCCACGAGTCCTTGCCCGGCTTGTCGATGTCGAAGCCGTGGTGGGCGTGCTTGATGACCGACACCGTGAGGCCGCGGCGGGTGATCTCGGGGATGACCTGCTCGATCAGGGTGGTCTTGCCCGAGCCGGACCAGCCGGCAAATCCGAAAACCTTCATGCTGCTCCTTCGTTGCCGCAGGGCACCGCCAGCACCGGCGCGAAGCCGCCGCCGGGGGTGCGGAAATTGGTGGTCTGGCCGCGATACAGCCGTGCGGTGACCAGTTGGACCTCGCCCCGATAGACGTAGTTGCGCAGGTCCATCTTGAGGGCCACCGCCTCGCCGCCCACCGACAGGCGCCGCTCGGACGGCGGCACGAGGGCCTGGGCGATGTAGTCGCCGGCGATGATCTCGTCGAACACCCGCCGGGTGAGCTTGTCGCCGCGATAGGCGCCGCGGCTGCCAAAGCCGCTGGCGGGCTTGAAGAACAGGCTGCGCCGGCGGGCCCAGAAGTCCGCGGCCTGGGCGGCGGTGACGGCCTCGGTGCGCGGCACGCCGGCGGCGATCACGGCGATGTCGGCCTCCGTCGCGCCAATCCGGCGCAGGGCGTCGGGATCGGAGAGCAGCACCAGATTGCGCTTGTCGGCGTACAGCGCGTGGGCGCGGGGGTGCGGCGTGATGACTGCCGAATCGTTGAGCCAGGCTTCCCGCAGGGCGCGGCTGGCCGGGGTGTCGAAGGCGAAATCGGTGAGGCGGTTGTAGACCAGATCCACCCGCTGGCCGTGGAGCGTCAGGCCGTCGGCGGTGTGCGCGAGCTCGGACGGATCGCAGATCCACGCGGCCACGCCGTGGCGCTCGAAGAGCCGCTGGAAGAGCAGGAACTCGGGCAGCAGGTACTGGCCCTGGGGCGCTTCATCAACGATGGCGACCGTACGCAGCGGCGCATCGCCCCGCTCCGCCCGCCATTCGGCCTGGAACATCTCGAAGAACACCCGCTCCAGATCGCCCGAGGCGTGGCCCTGCATCGCGGCCATGGCTTCGGCCACTTCGTCGCAACAGGCCCGCTGGGCGCGGCCGAGGATGGCGGCGAGCAGCCCGCCGCCGGCGTTGGTGTTGATCTCGATAAGCTGCGGGCCGGCATCCGAGAGGTGGAAGTCGTAGCCGAGGAACACGCCGGATGCGCGGGTGGCGTGGCGGGCGGAGTCCGGCGCGTGGGCCAGCACCGCGTCCTGCCAGCCGGGCAAGGCCACCACGCGGTGGATGGCGGCCACCAGATCGGCCATCTGCTTGACGTGGGCGGCCGACACGAAGGCCATGGATTCGGCGAACAGGTGCGGGCGCGACTCAGCGATCATCGCCTGCAGCGCGCCGTCGCGCGGGTCGCGGGCCAGCGCGGAGATCAGCGCCTGACGATCCAGCGATACGCACTGACAGCCGGCGTTGAGGGCTTCGGCCGCGTCGACGCAGTCATGGGCACCCGCGGCGAGGCGGGCGATGAGTGCGGAGGGCGACGGCGGCGCGGGGGTGTTCGGGGCGGTCAAGGACGGCATCGGAGCGAGGTGTCAGGCGCGGGATTGTAGCAGCGGGGGCCGGCGCCGCGCCGGGTGGATCGGCCAGCCCCGCAAGCAATAAACACTCGTGCGCGAGCGGCGGCCGCTTGCGCGCGAATCGTGACGCGTTGCGCGCAAGCGGCTGACATTCGACAGCAAGCAGTTGCCGTTTGCACACGAGTGATTTTTGCTCGTGAGCAAATGAAATCCGTTTGCGCGCAAGCAAAAATCACTTGCGCACGAATGGCTGCCGCTTGCG
>JAKLLO010000169.1 GCA_023150095.1 Zoogloea sp.
TGCCACGCTGGACATGGCTCGCTACCTGCTCACACGCAGCGAGGGCACCATAGGGGAACTGGCGCACTTGCTGATGGCGGCGGCCATCGTCGCCGTGGAGAGCGGCGAGGAAGCGATCAACCATCGCACACTCAGCATGGCCGTTTACACCGGACCCAGCGAGCGGCGGCGGCAATTCGAGCGGGAACTGATGTGAAGCCTGCGCCGCGCTGGCCGCTGCATCCCGCCCCGAAAGAAGGCGAGGCGCTGTCCTCATGGCTCAACCGCGTGGCCCTTTGCTATCACATGGAGGAGCCCGACCTGCTGGAGCACGATCTTGGTCACGGCCAGGTCGATGACCTGGACACCGCGCCACCACTCTCGCTGCTGGCGTTGCTTTCCCAGCGGAGCGGCATCGAGCTGGACCGGCTGCGCTGTATGAGTTTCGCCGGATGGGTGCCTTGGCTACTGGACAGCCTTGATGACCAGATTCCAGACGCCTTGGAAACCTATGCGTTTCAGCTCTCGGTGTTGCTGCCAAGACTCCGCCGTAAGACGCGATCCATCACGAGCTGGCGTGCCTGGCTGCCCAGCCAGCCGATAAACCGCGCCTGTCCGCTCTGCCTGAGCGATCCGGAGAACCAAGCCGTACTGCTCGCGTGGAAGCTGCCCCTGATGCTGAGCTGCCCGCTGCATGGCTGCTGGCTGGAATCCTATTGGGGCGTGCCAGGGCGGTTTCTCGGCTGGGAGAACGCCGACGCCGAACCGCGCACCGCCAGCGACGCGATTGCGGCGATGGACCAGCGTACCTGGCAGGCACTGACAACCGGTCACGTGGAGCTGCCGCGCCGACGCATCCACGCCGGATTGTGGTTTCGACTTCTTCGCACGCTGCTCGATGAGCTGAACACCCCGCTTTCCGCGTGCGGAACCTGCGCGGGGTATCCCCGCCAAGTCTGGGAAGGGGGTTGTAAGCCCAAACCGCCGAAAATTCCGTCAACCCAATTCGAGCCCCGCCACGATCGCATCCAGATCGATGACTTGGCCATCGCCGTGAAATGTGTAGTGCCCATTCAGATGAATATGGCGCCACGCCGCCGGCGAAATCTTTTTGAGCAGGGTTAGTGTTTTCTCGCTTCCGGTTGTTTCACACTTGGTCAGCAGCCGCGAAAGGATCGCCGAGTTGTAGTAAATGATGGTGTTCGCGATCAGCCGTGCGCACTGGTTGCTGATTTCGATTTCGATGTCGGTCCTACCGGTCAATTCCTTCTTGCCGCCGACCTGGGCGATGGCTGAGCGCAGCTGGTGGTAGGACTCGATGCGGTTCTGCGAACGGTGGACGTTGCGCTCCACCTGTGGATCACGCAAGTAGCGCAGCGTGTAGATGCTGCGGATCAGCTTGTCGAACTCAAAGATCGCGCGGCGCGTTGGGTTCGATGCGGTGTAGGTGCACAGCTTGCGGATCAGCGTGCCCTGGGTCATCTCCTTGAGGCCCAGCGTGGCAACGATCTGGTCAATGTTGGTTTTCTCGTCAACCACGGCTGGCAGGTCGATCTGACCGACCGGGCGAATCAGGCATTTTTCGTACAGGGCCGGATCATCGGCGCAGTAGAGTTCTTTCAGTTGTTCTTCCAGATCGGTGAAACGCGGCTCGAAGCGTAGCCCAAACCAATACAGGATGGCGAAGTTTGCCTTGTTGACGCTGTGCATGTCGCCGGTGATCGTGGTCGGCACGATATCGGATGTGTTACGGTACCAAATGTCGAACACATGATGTGCCTCGAACTCATGCGCGCCAATGATCCAGCTCTGTAGCGGTACATGGTTGCACAGCAGGGTGTAGGCAACGACACCCTTGCCACGACCGAAATACTTACGTGAGTGACGCGCCTTGACGGTCGGTCGCTCCACACCGAACTTTTGACCGTCGACAGCACCGTACAGTGTGCCGAGATCAAATGAGTAGTGCGGAAAAATCGGCAATTCAGCGATAGCATTGCTGATCCGGTCATTGGCCGCCTGCAGCGATGCCTGGCGTAGATACTGTTGGTAGGTCGCCTCCAGCACGTGGTAGGGAATGTCGCTGGTACGCGACATGACGAGGTTGCCGTGGTTCATCGCCTGGGCGATGATGCCGGCCATCAGACTGTCCGAATCGGCGACCTGCTTGGCGTAGCGCGGTTGCAGCGGTGTCAGTGCCGACAGAAACTGGCATTGCCCGTTCACAAAACGGAACACGTCGCCAACATCGCAGAACGACAATTGCTCATAGAAGCTGTTCTGTTGGGCGGCATCGTTGCCGGCCTTGGGTCGGCGCCAGGTCAGCGTCTTACGCTCGCTATCGTAGTCGAGATGCTTCAGCTTTCCTTGGCGCAACTCACGGTTGAACGCCAGCCATTGTTCGTGGAGTTCGGCCTTCAGCGCGTCGAGTTGGGCTCCGATGGGCTGGCGCAGCCAGGGAATGTCCATCTGACCGAGTATGCTGGCCTTCTCATCGAGGGAGACCAGTTCGTCAGTAAAGCAGCGATGCTGCAGGCTGTCGTCCAGATAGATCTCCCCGGACTTGAAGCGCTTTCTGAGTTGGCGGTAAAGCCAGAACTCGTAGCGGTCGGCATGTAAGCCCAATGGCCTCCCGTCCGCGTCGAACGTCAATAGATAGGGGCGCAGACGCTTGGGCAGGGTCGCTTCAGGGCATTCCGCCAACGGACGTTGCGACAGTCGCTGCTGTTTCGCGTACACGCCCTTCACCCAGGCGAGCGCCCCAAGCCACGGGTTGTCCGGCACGACTCCAGAGAATTCGAGTGCCCCGTAGAGTGGCCGCAAGTGGCGCCGGATGCGCTCGGCCAAACCGTCAACGGCCTGCCAGCGCAGGGCCAGCTTGCTCGCGGGCTTTACGCTGAGGCGTTGTCCAGCCATTTGCAGCACGTCCTTCGGCATGATCTTGAACGCGCGCTGGCGCACGTCGCCGAAGGGCGTGGCATCGGCGACCGTGTCGTCGACGTAGAGCAACAACAAACGTCCGACTCGCGGCGTTTCCTGTTGCCGACGGACCTGTTCCGTGAGGAAGTGCTTGTTCGACCGCAGCTTGCTCTCGTCTTCAAGCTGCTTCATGTGGTAGCCCAAGGCATCAACGAGATTATCGGTGAGCTGCCGATAACGTTGCCAGGCGTAGCACAGCAAATACAGATGTGTCTGCTCGGGTTTTAGGCGACGCAGGTCGTAGACGGTGTAGAAATTGGCCAGACTCGCGTAATAGTGCAGATTCTGCTGCGAGATCGCGAGCTCGGCCAACAGCGTCTTGGCAATTCGGTATAACGGTTCCAGCTTGGCACGCTTCTCCCGTTCCTGCGCCATTTGTCGCCAGCCGAAGCTCTTGGCGTCCTGCTTGAGGGCGGCCAGCTCGGACAGGGTGTCGTCGCGCACCAGGAGTTGAGCCAGCGCAGCTTTGGCCTCGCCGTCCAGCACCTTGCCGAGTAGTTCGCCCAGACGCCGGCGCTCGGCCGATAACGCTTCGCTGATCAGTTCCTGCAAAGTCGTGTGGCCTGGCCGGACGATTTTGTTCTCGTTGAGATAGACAATCAACTCGGCCACGATGAAGCCGGGCGTGACGTCACGCCGCACGATCTGCTTGGCTTGTTGCACGAGTTGCGGCAGGAAGTCCGTCGACCATAGCCGGTAGCCGAATAGCTTCGCGATCAGGGTCCGTTGCGCGTAGTGTTCGTGCTTGGTGATGGCGTGCGGCTCGAACGCCTGATCGTTGAAATAGCGGGTCAGGACGAAGGTGCAATCGTCCTGCGCGTTGTCCCAAGTAAAGCGGAAGAAGGCGTGCTTGGCCTTGAAGTAGCCGATCTGCAAAGCGCAGTAAGCTTTGGCGTGCAGGCCGGGACGGCTGCAGGCGAGCGCCAGTTCCGTCTCGGACAGTGATAGATACTCCAGTTGCTGCCCGTCGTCGAAGTCGGGCATGCCGTACAGGGCGAACTGCTCGGCCTCCGAGAGGACGGTCAGTCGCTCGCTTTTGCTCATCATCGTCGCAACGTTTCCCTGGTCCCCGGCCAACCGACCCGAGCAAGTGTTTCGATCAGCGTGGTGCGCTTGACACCAAAGTTGCGGCACACAGCCGCCTTGGACATGCCGCCATTCAGCGCGGCGAGGATCGTGTCCAGTTTCTCGCCGATGATCGCCGGTGGCCGGCCACCGAGTCGGCCCCGTCGCTTGGCGGCCGCCAGTCCGGCTATTACCCTTTCGCGGGTCAGGGCGCGTTCGTACTGGGCAAGCGCACCGAACACCTGAAACAATAGCTCGCCCGATGGCGTTGTGGTATCCATGCCTTCGGTGAGAGAACGAAAGGCGACCTGCTGCTCCCGCAGCGTGTCGACGATGGTGAGCAGGTGCGACAGCGAGCGGCCAAGCCGGTCCAGCTTCCAGACGACAAGGACATCGTCAGGTTGAACAAACGCCAGCGCCTTGGCCAACCCCGGGCGATCATCCTTGGCGCCGGACGCGCGATCCTCGAATAGGTGGCGGGCATCGACCCCCGCCGTCAACAGGGCATCGCGTTGTAGATCCGTGGTTTGTCGATCGGAATCGGAAGAGACGCGCATGTAGCCGACAAGCATGTGTGGAAAACCCATAGCCTATGATTTCCGTATGCTATACCATAGCGGCATTGTTTTCCGCACATTGTTGAGCGGGGTGAATACGCGATTTTTGTCATTTTCAGAAGGTGACTGCACGGAATATCAAGAGTCGGCTGCACAGTCTTTTCTGATCTGTGGTCGTCTCAGAAAACGGAAAATAAAGCACGCTAAGCTGTGGAAGCCCCTGCCAAGCTCGTTCCACCTTGCAACGACGCAATCAGCGGACACGAAACATTCCCCTGCCGCGAATGGCAGGCGCACACCAGGTCAGACAGCACAGCCTCCATGCGCGCCAAATCGGCCATCTTCTCGCGCACGTCTTGGAGCTTGTGCTCGGCCAGGCTGCTGGCCTCCTCGCAGTGGGTGCCATCGTCGAGCCGCAGCAACTCGGCGATTTCATCCAGGCTGAAGCCCAACCGCTGGGCCGATTTCACGAATCGCACCCGTGTCACGTCCGCCGCGCCATAGCGGCGAATGCTGCCATAGGGCTTGTCCGGCTCGGGCAACAAGCCCTTGCGCTGATAGAACCGGATGGTCTCCACGTTGACGCCGGCTGCCTTGGCAAAAACGCCAATGGTCAGGTTCTCCAAATTATTTTCCATACCGCTTGACTCCGTACATGAGTACGGAAGTAAGGTTACGCTATCCAATTCAAATTCGAAAGGACAAGCGCATGTCTGAACCACAAACCGGGCGCGGCGCGCTCTTCACTGGCGGGCTGGCCGCCATCCTCGCCTCGGCCTGCTGCCTCGGGCCGCTGGTCTTGGTCGCCTTGGGATTCAGCGGGGCATGGATCGGCAACCTGACCGTGCTGGAGCCGTATCGCCCGATTTTCATCGGTGCAGCGTTGGTCGCGTTGTTCTTCGCCTGGCGGCGCATCTACCGCCCTACGCAAGCCTGCAAACCGGGTGAGGTCTGCGCGATTCCCCAAGTGCGAGCTACTTACAAGCTCATTTTCTGGGTCGTGGCCGTGCTGGTCCTGGTCGCCCTCGGATTTCCCTACGTCATGCCATTTTTCTACTGATCGGAGTTCACCATGAAAAAACTGTTTGCCTCCCTCGCGCTCGCCGCCATTGTTGCCCCGGTGTGGGCCGCCACTCAGACCGTCACGCTGTCTGTACCGGGCATGACCTGCTCCGCCTGCCCGATCACCGTCAAGAAGGCGATTTCCAAGGTCGAAGGCGTCAGCAAGGTTGACGTGACCTTCGAGACCCGCGAAGCGGTTGTCACTTTCGATGATGCCAAGACCAGCGTGCAGAAGCTGACCAAGGCCACCACCGATGCGGGCTATCCCTCCAGCATCAAGCAGTGAACCACTGAACCCGAACCTGGGGCGATCATGGGACTGATCACACGCATTGCCGACAAGGCTGGCGCGCTTGGCAGCGTTGTTTCCGCGATGGGCTGCGCCGTGTGCTTCCCGGCCATCGCCAGCTTGGGCGCGGCCATCGGCCTCGGTTTTCTACAGGAATACGAAGGATTGTTCATCTCCAAGCTGCTGCCGCTGTTCGCTGTCGTGGCTTTGCTGGCGAACGCATTGGGCTGGCTCAGTCATCGCCAATGGCACCGCAGTCTGCTCGGCATGATCGGGCCAGCCATCGTGTTCGCTGGAACTGTCTGGCTGCTTGGCAACTGGTGGGCAGCACACCTCGTATACACCGGCCTGGCGCTGATGGTCGGCGTGTCGATCTGGGACTTGGTTTCGCCGGCACATCGCCGTTGCGGCCCGGACGGTTGCGAACTCCCCACGAAACAAGGCTGACGGCGGAAGTCGGCAGCCAACACAGAAAAGGAACGATGAATGACCACCCTCAAAATTACCGGCATGACCTGCGACTCCTGCGCGGTTCACGTCAAGGAAGCTCTGGAGAAAGTGCCTGGCGTGCAATCAGCGGAGGTTTCCTATGCCAAGGGCAGCGCCAGGCTCGCCATCGAGGCCGACACATCGCCGGATACGCTGACCGCTGCCGTGGCCGGACTCGGCTATCGGGCTACGCTCGCCGATGCGCCCGTGGCTCCGGCGGGCGGCGGATTGCTCGGCAAGGTGCGCGAATGGCTGGGCAGTGATGACAAGGCTGGCGGGGATGCTGGCAAGCTCCATATCGCCGTGATCGGCAGCGGCGGCGCCGCGATGGCGGCAGCGCTGAAGGCCGTCGAACAAGGCGCGCACGTCACGCTGATCGAGCGCGGCACCATCGGCGGCACCTGCGTGAATGTCGGCTGCGTGCCGTCCAAGATCATGATCCGCGCCGCCCACGTCGCCCACTTGCGTCGCGAAAGCCCGTTCGATGGCGGCATGCCGCCCACGCCGCCGACGATCTTGCGTGAGCGGTTGCTGGTCCAGCAGCAGGCGCGCGTCGACGAACTGCGTCATGCTAAGTATGAGGGCATCCTGGACGGGAATCCGGCCATCACCGTTCTGCACGGCGAAGCGCGTTTCAAGGACGGCCAGAGCCTTGTCGTTCGTTTGAACGATGGTAACGAGCGCGCTGTGGCCTTCGACCGTTGCCTGGTTGCCACGGGTGCCAGTCCGGCCGTGCCGCCGATCCCGGGCTTGAAAGAGTCACCCTACTGGACTTCGACCGAGGCCCTGGTCAGCGACACGATTCCCGAACGCCTGGCCGTGATCGGCTCGTCAGTGGTGGCGCTGGAACTGGCGCAAGCCTTTGCCCGACTCGGCAGCAAGGTGACGATCCTGGCACGCAGCACGCTGTTCTTCCGCGAAGACCCGGCCATCGGCGAAGCCGTCACGGCCGCGTTTCGCATGGAGGGCATCGAGGTACTGGATCACACGCAGGCCAGCCAGGTCGCGCATGAAGGCGGCGAATTCGTGCTGACCACGGGGCACGGCGAAATACGCGCCGACAAGCTGCTGGTCGCTACCGGCCGAGCGCCGAACACGCGCAGCCTGAATCTGGAAGCGGCGGGCATCGCACTCAATCCGCAAGGCGCTATCGTCATCGACTCCGGCATGCGTACCAGCGTGGAACACATCTACGCCGCCGGCGACTGCACCGACCAGCCGCAGTTCGTATATGTGGCGGCAGCGGCCGGCACCCGTGCGGCGATCAACATGACGGGCGGCGACGCAACCCTGAACCTGACCGCGATGCCGGCGGTGGTGTTCACCGACCCGCAAGTGGCGACCGTGGGTTACAGCGAAGCGGAAGCACACCACGACGGCATCGAGACCGACAGCCGATTGCTGACGCTGGACAACGTGCCGCGCGCGCTGGCGAACTTCGATACGCGCGGCTTCATCAAGCTGGTAGTCGAAGTGGGCAGCGGGCGCTTGATCGGCGTGCAGGCGGTCACGCCGGAAGCGGGCGAGCTGATCCAAACGGCAGCGCTGGCGATTCGCAACCGCATGACGGTGCAGGAGCTGGCCGACCAGTTGTTCCCCTACCTGACGATGGTCGAAGGACTGAAGCTCGCGGCGCAGACCTTCAACAAGGACGTGAAGCAGCTTTCCTGCTGCGCTGGGTGAGGAAAAGGAGGTGTTCTATGAACGCCTACACGGTGTCCCGGCTGGCCCTTGATGCCGGGGTGAGCGTGCATATCGTGCGCGACTACCTGCTGCGCGGACTGCTGCGGCCGGTGGCGTGCACCCCAGGCGGCTACGGCCTGTTCGACGAGGCGGCCTTGCAACGGCTGTGCTTCGTGCGGGCGGCCTTCGAAGCGGGCATCGGCCTCGATGCGCTGGCGCGGTTGTGCCGGGCACTCGATACGGCGGACAGCGACCAGGCCGCAGCGCAGCTTGCCGTGCTGCGCCAGTTCGTCGAACGCCGACGCGAAGCGTTGGCCGATCTGGAAGTGCAGTTGGCCACCCTGCCGACCGAGCCGGCACAGCACGCGGAGAGTCTGCTATGAACAGTCCCGAGCGTTTGCCGACCGAAACACCCAAGCCGTTCACCGGCTATCTGTGGGGCGCGTTGGCCGTGCTCACCTGTCCCTGTCATTTGCCGATTCTCGCCGTTGTGCTGGCCGGAACGACAGCCGGCGCATTCATCGGGGAACATTGGGGTATTGCAGCCCTCACGCTGACCGGCTTATTCATCCTTAAAACCTCAGTTGCTGATATGCATTGTGGCCAAAACGCTGGCAGGCTCTGGGTTTGGCGTTGATCGAGGAAGTCACCCGATGGGTGAGTCGAAATTGAAGCGTTCGCGCACCGAAGAAATGCTTTTGTCTT
>JAKLLO010000170.1 GCA_023150095.1 Zoogloea sp.
GGCACCAGTTGCGAGTAGACCGATTCGACCATCGCCACCGCGTCGCCCGTCGTGATCGCCACGTCGAGCGGGGTCACGCCGTAGTAGGTCGCCGCGTCGGCCACGACGGTGTCGCGCGTGATCGTCTTGTCCGACCCGCGCGCGAACGATCGATTGGCAGCGGTGCCTGGGAAGTCGTAGCGCAGTGCGTCGCTGATGTCGCAGGTGATGACCTTGGCGACGTAGTCGACGTACTCTGCCCCCACGGCGTAGCTGTAGGTGCGCTCCTCGTACTGCACGCGGGTCAGGCGCACATACTGCTCCGCCTGGTCCCCGTAACCCTCCCGCTTGCGCAGCAGCAGCGTGCGGCCGACCGGAGGAGGCTCGACGTTCGTGCGGCACATCAGTTGAATCGCGCGCTGGCCGGTGATGTGGTTTTCGTACAGGAACCACGGGCCTTCGGGCCCCGCATTCAGGTACGCCTCGACGCGGTTGGCCGCCGTGGAGCGCTGGTCGAACACGTCTTCGGTCGTAAAGATCGTGACGCTGACGTTAGGGTCGGTCGGCCCCTCGGCCACGATCACGTTGGCGCCGAAAAAGCCATCGACGTTGGCAGTCTGCACGTGCGCAAAAACCTTGCGCAGGTTGACCCGCCCGCCAGCGCGATCGAGTTCGCTGATGTCCGGGAAGATCGCGTTCTGCGCCGCGTCCGCGATGATGGTGGGGGTCGGCGCGCCGCCGCCGCTGGGGACGTCGGCCATCACCTGACTTGCCACCAGTTTGATGTCGCCTGCGAGGATCGTCATGGGGTCACATCCAAGAGTCGGAAAGTTGCCAGGTAGTAGTCGCCTGGGGCGGTGTCGTCGTAGTGCACGATCGGGGTCGAGCTGATGGCGCGCTCGCTGTGTCGCCAGATGACGGTGCGGGTCACACCACGCAGCACCAGCGTCATCTCCTGGCCCGGGCTGGACGCCCACGCCTGCGCCTGCTCGAGTACGGAGCGCGCGCACCAGGCGCAGTCGTCGCGCTCGGGCTGCAGGGTGATGGGTTGCCCGCCCAGCCGGGCGGCCGAGCTCACGACGAGCGCACCGGTGATCGTGCGCCGCTCGGTCTGCTCGACGGGCAACCACTCGAACTCGTCAGACCAAAACAGGTCAGGCGGTAGGTTGATCGTCGTCGCGCCGACGGTCAGGGTGATGACCATGTGTTCATGCTCCCGCGCGCGCGGCCTCGGCGCCTATCTGTGCCAGCAGCGACTCCAGGGCCGACGCATCGGTGTCGCTGGCCACGTTCACGCGCGTGGTCTGGCCGTTCAGGTTGATGTTGATGGTGCGCACGCTGCTCGAGCTGGCCGCGGGGGCGGGTGCAGCCGACCCAGCCACCGCGGTGCCCGTGGTGCCGCCGCCCCCGCCGCGCACGGTGCCGCTGGATCCACCGTTGCCCCCGCCCAGGCCACCAGCGCCCGCGCCAGTGCCCGGGGTGACGCCAGGCGATTGAAGGGAGTCGACGATCTGCTGCAGGGTGTTGACCCACTGCTGCGAGTCCTGCACCGCCGCAAACGACGTGAACTGCGACGTGCCGCCAAGGTAGTTTGCCCACTTGGCGGCGTCGAGCGCGCGCAGCGCGTCCTGCAGATCGTCCGGGGTCAGCGTGCCGGCCTGGTACTTCTCGCGCAGCACGAACGGCAGGGAGTTGTCGATCGGCCCTGTCTGGCCCTTGAGGCGGTCAACTTCGGCCTGGGTGCGCCCGTAGGGGTCGCCCTCGACCACGGTGGACCCCTTGGGGTCGAGCTTGAATCGGCTGCCGTCACCACTGAAGCTGCCCGCGGCTGCGTTGCGTTGCTCGGTCAGGGCCTGGGTCACCGCGCGCGTGGACTGCTCGGCCTTGGACATCGAGCGCACGTATTCTTCGCCCAGCCCACGCACGCGCGCCTGAGTCTCGAGGATTTCGCGCTGCACGCGCAGCTCGGACGACTCTACGCCACCGTTGGCGGCAATGGCCGCCTCGCGGTAGCGCCCGAAGGCGGCGATTTTTTGCTGGATCGTGGCGTCGTTGTTGTCGCGGATGACTTCCCATGCCCGCCGGAATGAGTCGGCGGTCATGTTCAGCTCTTCGCGGCTTTTGAGGCCAAGGGTCTTGAAGGCTTCGGCCACCGAATTGATGCCGGGCTTCAGCTCATCGGCCTTGGCGCGGATCTTGGCCAGCGCGGCGGCGCCTTCGGCGCCCAGTTCCGGGAATCGGCGGGTGAGATCGATCACGCGCTGCTCGACCTGCTTGAGCGCGGCCTCGGTCTTGGCTGCGTCGATCTCGCGCGACAGGCTCTTGGCCAGCAGCTCGCCGGCCTGCGCGCCGGTCGCGCCCAGATCCTGCAGGGCTTGGTCCAGCGCATCGGTGTCGTTGATGGCACTGGTCATGGCTGCGCTGAAGCCCGTGCGCAGTTCCTCGACACTGGTGCCGGCGCGCCGCAGCGCTTCGTCGGCGATGGCGGCCAGGGCGCCGGTGAGTTTCTCGGCCCCATTGGCGGCGCCCGCGAAGGCGGCCCGCGCCTGGGTCTCGAACACCAGCAGGTCGCGCCCGTTGAGCGCCTGCGCCCAGGCGCGCTGCACATCCTGGGCCGAGACCTCGCCGATGATGCGCAGCTTGTCGAGCGCGGCGCCCGCATCGGTGATGCCCTGCAGCGAGCCCAGGTCGAGCGACTTGGCCAGCTTGGCCAACGCCTCGGCCGTGGTCTCGCCCTTCTGGCGCATCTGCTGGAACTCCGCCGCGAGCTGCTTGGCGCGCTCGGACAAGCCCAGGGCTGCATCGCGCGCACGCTCGGTCTGTTGATTGAGCTCGGCCTGCGCGGCTTTGGCCGCCTTGGAGGCCTCGGCGCGCGCCTTCTCCCGCGCCGTCAGGTCGGCGGTGGCATCGCGGTAGCCCTGCAGCTTGGCGAGGCCCTCGCCGATCCACGTGCCCACAGCCTTGAAGGCATCGACGGCCAGTCCGCCAAACGCGGCCACCGCAATGCCCACAGCGCCGAAGACCCCGGCAAGCCGGCCGACGGTGGCGAGCATGCCGGCGGCACCGGTGGCGGTGGCGGTGGCAGCAGTGCGGGCGGCCACGGCGTTGGCGCCTTGGGCGGCCGAGTTGGTGGCCAGCGCTGCGCTGTTGGCGGCGACCGCGGCAGTATTGGCCCCCTTGGCCAGCGTTTGCGCCGTGGTGGCTGCGGTGGCGGCGCTGGTGGCGCTGGCCTGGCCCAACAGCGTCGTTGCGATGTCCAGCGCCTTGTATCCCAGCCACGCTTGCCCGGCGGTCACGAGCACCGCGCCGAGCCCCTGCAGGTTTTCCGCCACCAGATTGATGGCCTTAGCGGCAGTGGCGGTAGCCCCGTAGGCCTGATCGGTCTGGCCGATGTACTGCTGCCAGGATGTCTGCAGGGCCGCGATCGATCGCCCAACGGTCGGCGGCAGCTTCGTGAACTCCTGCGCGATCACGTTTGCCTGGCCCTGCAGGGCGCCGATGACCACCTCGCTGGTCAGGCGGCCGGCTTCGGCCTGCTTGCGCAGCTCGCCAGTGGTCAGGCCCAGGCCGGCAGCCAGCGCCGCGGCCAGGCGTGGCGCTTGCTCCATGACGGAGTTGAATTCCTCGCCCCGCAGCGCCCCGCCCTGCAGGCCCTGGATGAGCTGGGTGACAGCCGCTTCGGACGCCTGCGCGCTGGCACCGCTGACCTGAATGGCTTGATTGATGGTCTCGGTGAGGGCGAGCGCTTCCTGATTGCTCACCCCGATCTGCTTGCCGGCCTGCGCCAGGCGGGTGAACAGCGTGCCAGTCTGCTCGGCCGATATGCCAGTGCGCCTGGCTACGTCATAGACGCCTTCGAATGCTTGGGTAAAGGCGGCGCCGTCGCCTGTGACTAGGCGGATGCGCGCGCCCAGCGTGTTGTAGGCGTCGGCCGTTTTGGCGACGTCGAATGCCATTTGCGTGAAGGCATTGCCGCCAACGGCGGCCAGCGACAGGGTCTGCAACTGCTTGAGTTGCTGCGAGATCGACTGCACGCCCTCGCTGACCTGGCGATGCGAGCGCACCTGCGTGGCTGCGGAGGCTGCGGCCGCGGCGGCCTGGCCCTGGTACGAGTCGGTGATGCTGCGCCCGAGCTGGACCATCTCGCGCGAGCGCTGGTTCAGCAGCACCTGCTTGCCGGCCAGGCCTTCGGTCTGCACGCCGGCCGTGCGCATCGCGTCGCGATGTTCGTTCAGGGCCACGGCGCTGGCCTTGACCTCCGCCTTGGCGGCCCTTGCGGCGTCGACCAGTTTGGCCAGGTGGCCCGCCTGCGCCCGGGTGGGCTCGGCCACGCCGGCCATTGCCCGCTGCTGTGCGGCCACGGCGGCCTGGGCGTCGCGCATGGCCGCTGCGGCGGCCTGGGTGCGTTCCTTGAGCTCGACGAAGCGGCGGATGGCTTCCTGCTGCTGGCCGATGGTGCGCAGCTCGGTCGCCAGCTCGCGGGCGCGGTTGGCCAGTGCCGGGTCGATCGACCCGTCCAGCCGCTCAAGGTCGGCCGCCAGCGCCTGCACCGACTGCTGGCCCGTGGCGTTTGCCTCGATGTCGTATCGGATCTTTGGATCTGTCACTGACGCAGCTTTCGGTGCGGGGGTAGGATCACGCGATGCGCGCGATGAACTCGAGGCCGATCAGCGGCCCCCAGGTGGCGGTGTGGTTGGCGGTGTGCAGCGCCGTCAGCTTCTTGAGGCCGTGGCCGGCGTGGCTCACGCTCGGCCTGTTCGCCTGCGCGGTGGGCGCATGCGCCGTGGTGGCTGTGGCGGCCATCCGGCGCATGCTGTAGCGCGCGATCGACATCAGCGCTGGCGGATGACGAAGGGCTCGCTCTTGGTGGGCGGCGTCTTGAGTTTGCCGCTCAGCTCGACCGCGTTCCAGTCGTCCTTCATGAAGTCAAACTCACCGGACGGCGTCAGCACCACCTCGTAAAACTCGGCCAGGTAGAGCGAGTCATCGACCTTGTTCAGCCCGTCGAGCTTCATGTAGACGCGCAGCTGCGGCTTCACGTTGCCCCGGATGGCTGCACCGGTGAAGGTGTTGCTCACATAGTCGATCTTGCAGGACTGCTCGTCGGTGATCGCGCCGCCCGGGATGGCGCGGACCATGCCGGTGCGGCGGTTGACCTCGTAGTCGGTGTTTTCGACGTAGGTCGGGGCGCCCGTGGTGTGGGTCAGGGTGACCGTGGCCTGCAAGTCCTCGTTGGCCAGTTGCACCCATCCGTCCAGGCGCATCTCCACCACCTCGTCGGTGATGGTGTCGCCGGTCTGGGCATAGGTGGTGTCCTCACCCATCACGCAGTAGCGCAAGTTGTCCCGGTTGACGGTTTCGAGCGTGACGCTTAGCTCGCCGGGTTCCTGCAGGGCCACGGTCTCGAGGATCTGGCCGTAGGTGTCGCGCTTGCGCGACTTCTGCTCCTTGATGGTGCTGTTGGGTTTGATGGAGAACTTGGTGCAGTTGCCCACGTTCTTCATGAGGCCGAGCGAGCCATCGCTCGCGATGGGGGCCATCAGCACGTCGAACGCGCCGATGAAACCCTGTGCATTGGACAGAGACATGATGGTTCCTTGAATGTTGAAGGGTCAGGGTCAGGACACGGCCGGATAGACCTGCTCGTAGTCGATTTCGTAGGCACTGAGCAGCAACGCCCCATTCGCACCGCCATCACGCAGCTCGGGCTCGACCTCGGTCTCGTGGAGCAGGCATCGGCCGTCGGTGATCTGGTTGGACCGCAAGGCCTGAATGGCCGTGCGCGCCGCGAAGTGCAGCGCATCGACCTCGGCATGCGCCTCCGCCGCGGACACAAGCGCGCCCAACACGACGCGACAACGGCGCTTTTGGCGCTGGTTTGCCTGGTCGATCAGGCGATCACCACGGTCGAGCAAGAACAGGGTGCGACTCGACTGCTGCCGAGCCAACGGAAGCGGCGGATTGAATACCGCCGCTGCGCTGTTGGCCGTGGCCACAGACGAGAGCACGCCGAACAGCGACTGGCCGATGGTGTAGCGGGTGCTTTGGGTCATGCTGAGATCACCAAGACAGCTTCGGCCTCGCTACCATCGACGCGCAGTTCCACCCGCTCGACGAGCCAGGAGGAGACCCCATCGGTGACGGTGTCGCCGGACTGGACGTCGTGCGCTGCGGCGAACCGCAGGCGACGCATGGTCACGGTGGCGTGCGAATCGAAGGCGTGTTCGTCGATCACGCCGAGGATGGCCGGGAACACGAGGTCGGCCGTGGCGGCGCGCACCCTCGTGAACTCCCGCGCAAACTCGTCGACATCGAAAAACGTGGCAAGGTCGGTCTCGATCACCGCGCCGGCTCCTCGGTCGCGAGCGACTCAGGGACAGCGGCCACTTCGCCGGCACCGTCGGCTTCGACGCGGATGGCCGCGCCCAGGTCGATCAGGCGCCGCGCGACCGCCTGTTCCACGCTGGCCTGGCCGCCTGCGTGGTGAGTCTGAGGCGCATCGGCGCTGCCCAGCACCACGGTGCAGCGCATCTGCACGCACACCTGGCCGGGCGCGGCGGGTCTTGCGGTCTTGGCCATGTCCTGGCTCCGGTCAGAGGACGGTGGCGCGGAACGTGGCGTTCACGCGTTCGGGCACCAGCAGCGGCGCGGACTGCATCAGCAGATAGCGCAGCGACGGATCCTGCTCGATCCAGGACTTCGTGAAGTACTCCACCGCCTGCAGGCTGTCGACATCGAGGATGGCGCCGAAGTGGCGCGTGCCCTCGACGTAGGCCGGGCCGGCCGCGCCGACGACGGTGCCTGCCGGGAGGATGGCGCCTTCGGTGTCCGTCACGGGATCGACCACCCAACCGCTGTAGGTGTAGACCGCGAACTGGTCGACCATGCCCTGGAATACCAAGCCCTCACGCTGGTGCGCGTCGGTCTGCATCGTGCTGTTGCCGCGCCAGCGGTCCAAGCGAGCTTTGACGTTGGCATCGGCGCGGAAGATTTTCCAGACGTCGACGGTCATCGCCACCTCGGTCATTGCGACGCCAGTCTTCTGCACCATGGTGTCCGACCAGTCTTGCAGATCGTCGAGCGGGTTGATGCCCGCCTGGCCCCAGCGGTTGGCGCCGGTCTTGACCACCGTGAGCGCGGCATCGCGGCCGAAGTCGACCACGACAGTGGGGTAGTCCTCACCCGTGATCGTGACCGCACCCGAGTGCATGGCCTGGGCGGCCATCCACTCGATGCGGCGCTCGAGCATGTCGAGCTGGTCCTGCAGGTCTTGCGCGACCAGCAGTTGCAGACGCTCATCGGGGCTGTACTGGCCGCCGCCGACGCGTTCACCCATGGCGCGCTTGATGGCGCGGCCGGGGTGGAAAACGCGCTTGTCCTTGATGTACGCGGGCTTGAACGTTTTTGCGGCGAAGCCGCGGCTGCGCACCACCTTGCCACCCACCAGAGGCGACACGAAGGGGCTCATGCGACGAGGCTTGGAGTCGACATCGAAGTGGATCTCTTCGGTGTCGGCGGTCTGGACGCTCGTGAAGTACCGCCCGGCCAGGCCATTGGCCGGCGTGCGCAGGTCTTCGACGATGGCGGACAGGGTATCGGTGCTGAACAGGTCGGCCATGATCAGACGCCCCCTTGAGTCAGGTTGATGAAGATGCCGGCGTCCTTGAGGGCGGCGGCAATGCTGGACACGGTGTGCCCGGCGCCCAGGGTGAGGCCTGCGTCCTGGAAGTCGCCGCGGGTGTAGACCATCGTCACCTTGTCGCCACCGCTGGCATCGCAGTCGTCGACGAGGATGGCCACGGGAGTCTGCGAGCCGTCAACGGCGGCCGACGCGCTGAGCGTGTACTTGCCGCTCGCGGTGATCTTGCCGAGCACGCTGCCGCGCACCAGGTTCTGGCCGGAGACCAGGGTGATTTGCTCCGAGAAGAGCAGATGGGCATTGCCCGCGACCAGTTGGTCTGGGCTGAAGCCGTCGGAGCGGAAAGTCGCCATGAATGCCATGGTGCGTTCTCCTTACTTGGTTGGGGAGCGGATACCGTCGAGCAAAGCGACGGCACTCTTGGCGATGGAGCGCGCATCGCGCGGCGCATCAGCCGGGGCAGCCGCCCCCGGGGCAGGCGACGGAGCGTCGGCCTGATGTGCGGCGGCTGCGGCCTGGCGCGCGGTGCGCTCGGCGGCCAGCACCGCTGCGGCGGCCTCGGGCCCGGTGGTGCGGCCGTCCATGGCCAGACGATCGATCAGGGCCTCGTGGCCCGGGAGCGCCTGCTGGCGCACGGCGTCGATGCGCGCGCGCTCATGCGCGGCACCTTCGGCCATCAGGTCAGAGCGCAGGGCCGCCATGAGCGGCGCGTGGTCGCGCTCCAGAGACTCACGCGTGAGGTTGGCATCTGCCGGGGGCATGATGTCTGTCCTTTCAGTGGTCGATGGATCCGCGGGCGCATCACCGGCGACCGCTGGGCAATTCCCGTCGGCAGGCGCGTCACCGGCGCAGGCCTCGGGCACGGCAGCAGCGCCCGCATCGGCACGGGGACTCCTGGCGCTGCGGCGCTTCGGAGCCCCTGGCCGGCGCGTAACGCTGCCGGGGTCATCCGCCATCTGAGCGATGAGCGCGTCGAGCGTGGAAACACCGTCCACGAGCCCCGCGTCGATTGCCTGCTGGCCGATGAAGACACGGCCGTCGGCCATGTCGGAGAGCACCTGTTCAG
>JAKLLO010000171.1 GCA_023150095.1 Zoogloea sp.
CACGCGGCGGGCACGACGCCCTTGCTGCCGCGGCGGTGGGCGCCGATGGCGACGTTTTCGAGCACCGTCATCTTGGGCAGCAGGCGCACGTGCTGGAAGGTGCGGCTCATGCCCAGCGCGGCGATCTCCCGCGAGCTGTGGCCGGCCACCGACTTGCCGCGGAAGAGCACCTCGCCAGACGTGGGCGTATCCACGCCGGAGAGCTGGTTGAACATCGTGCTCTTGCCGGCGCCGTTGGGGCCGATGAGCGCCAGGATCTCGCCGGCATTCACGTGCAGGCTCATGTTGTTGTTGGCGACGAGGCCGCCGAACTTGCGGGTGACGTTCTTCGCCTCAAGGATCGTCTCGCCCATAGGCGGCTGGGGCTTCTTCGGCAGATCGGCGGCGGCGCGGTCGATGGACTTGGGCACGGCGCGCACTGGCACGAGGCCGGCGATGAGCGGCCACAGGCCGTCGCGGGCGCGCTGCAGCACGATCACCATCATCACGCCAAACACGATCACCTCGAAGTTGCCGGCGCTGCCGAACACCTTGGGCAGGATGTCCTGCAGCCACTGCTTGAGCACGGTGATGACGCCGGCCCCGACGATCGCGCCCCACACCTGCCCCGCGCCGCCGACGACGGCCATGAACAGGTACTCGATGCCGATGTGCAGGCCGAAGGGCGTCGGGTTAACAAAGCGCTGCATGTGGGCGTAGAGCCAGCCGGCGGTGCAGGCCTGCAGCGCCGCCAGCACGAAGATCACCATCCGCGCCCGGGACGTATCCACGCCCATCGCCTCGGCCATCACCATGCCGCCCTTCAGCGCCCGGATCGCCCGCCCCTCGCGGGAATCGAGCAGGTTGTGGGTGGTGTAGAGGGCGATCAGCAGGAAGGCCCACACGAGGTAGTAGTAATGCCGGTTGTCGAGGAGCTCGACGCCGAACAGGCTGACCGGCGGAATGCCCGACATGCCGCCGTGGCCGCCGAGGAACTCCATGTTGCCGAACAGGAAGTACAGGCTGATGCCCCAGGCCATCGTGCCCAGCGGCAGAAAGTGGCCGGACAGCTTGAGGGTCACCGAGCCGAGGATGATCGCCACCAGCGCGGTGAGCACCAGCCCGGCGATCAGCGACAGCCACGGCGAGGTGCCGGCCCAGGCCAGCCAGCCGGGCAGCTCTTGCGAGGTGGTGAGCCACGCGCTGGTGTAGGCGCCGAGGCCCACGAAGGCTGCCTGGCCGAAGCTGGTGAGGCCGCCGACGCCGGTCAGCAGCACTAGCCCGAGGGCCACCATCGCCGACAGGCCGATGTAGTTGAGCAGGGTGACGTAGAAATCCGGCAGCACCAGCGGGGCCACCGCCAGCAGCACCAGGAAGACGGCGAGCACGCTGCGCGGGCCGATGCGCGAGGCGCCGGCGGGCAGAACCTGGGTTTGGGCAGGCGAGTTCATTCTTCTTCCTCCACGTGGTGGGAAGTGAGGGAGCGCCAGATCAGGACCGGGATGATCAGGGTGAACACGATCACATCCTTGAAGGCACTCGCCCAGAAGGACGAGAAGGATTCCAGCAGGCCGACGAGGATCGCGCCGCCCGCTGCGAGCGGGTAGCTGGCGAGGCCGCCGATGATGGCCGCGACGAAGCCCTTGAGGCCGATCAGGAAGCCGCTGTCGTAGTAAACCGTGGTGATCGGGGCCACCAGCACGCCCGACAGCACGCCGATGACGGCCGCCAGCAGGAAGGTGAGCCGCCCGGCCAGCGCCGGCGAGATGCCCATCAGGCGCGCGCCGTTGCGGTTGATCGCCGTGGCGCGCAGGGCCTTGCCGTACAGGCTGCGGTCGAAGAACAGGTAGAGGCCGACGATCAGCACCAGCGAGGCGACAATCACGAAGATCGTGTGACCACCGACCACCAGCGTGCCGAGCTCAATCTGGGCCTCGCTGAAGGGGGTGGTGCGCGAGCCTTCCGGCCCGAACACCAGCAGGCCCAGGCCGACCATCGCCAGATGCACCGCCACCGAGATGATCAGCAGCACCAGCACCGGCGCCTCGGCCACCGGCTGGAAAGCCACCCGGTAGAGCATCGGGCCCATGGGCACGACGATGGCGAGGGTCAGGATCACCCGCAGCCCGGTGGGCAGCGACGCCAGCGGCACCAGCCACAGGATCGCCGCAACGGCCAGCGGATAGACGAGGTTCCACAGGGCGGAGCGCCCGAGGGTGCGCCGGCCGGTGGTCGAGAACGCATCGACCGCCAGCGTGAGCACGCCACAGCCGACCAGCAGCCAGACGGTGCCCGGGAAAGTCCCGGCTTCCAGCGCAGCCATGGTGAGGGCGCCCCAGGCCAGCAATTCGCCCTGAGGAATGAAGATGACGCGGGTCACGGCGAACACCAGCACCAGCGCCAGCGCCAGAAGGGCGTAGATGGCTCCGTTGGTGACGCCGTCCTGACCGAGCATCGCAATGATTTCGGCATCCATGAACGGACTCCTGACGCGGCGCGGGGCGGGCCTGCGCGGCGGTACGACGGGTGGGATTCGGAGGGGGTTGCGCCTCCGGGCGCGGGTGCGGAGAGTATCCGCCGGCCCGGAGGTCAGGCGCGGGTTCTTACTTGACCAGCTTCCAGTGGTTGTTCTCGACCTTGATCAGCACGATGGCGCTGGGGTCGTAGCCGGCGTGGTCGGTGGCGGACATGCTGTACACGCCGTTGGTGCCGACCAGCTTGTTCTTCTCGATGTTCTCGCGCACGGCGGCGCGGAACTCCGGCGTGCCCGGCTTGGCCTTGCCCTTCAGGGCGTTGCCGAGGGCGTTCTGGAGCAGCAGCCAGGCATCCCAGCTGGCGCCGGCGAAGGTGGAGCGGGAATCCGGGCCGTACTTGGCTTCGAGGGCCTGCACGAAAGCCACGCCGTTCTTCTTGGTCGGGTGGGTGTCGGGCAGCTGCTCGGCCACCAGCACCGGCCCGACCGGGATCAGCGCGCCTTCGACGGCCTTGCCGCCCACGCGCAGGAACTCCTTGCTGGTCACGCCGTGGGATTGGTAGATGCGGCCCTTGAAGCCACGCTCGCGCAGGGTGATCTGGGGCATCGCGGCGGGGGTGCCGGAGGCGCCGACGAACACCGCATCCGGCTTGGCGCTCATGATCTTCAGCACCTGGGCCTGGACGCTCGGGTCGGCGCGGCCGTAGCGCTCGGAGGCGACGATGGTGATCTTGCTGTCGGCGGCCTTGGTGAGCGCCTTGTGGAGGAGCTCGCCCCACGAATCGGAGAAGCCGATGAAGCCGACGGTCTTCACGCCGTTGGCGACCATGTCGCTCACCACGCGCTGGACCATCAGGTCGGCCGAGGGCTCGGAGCGGAACACGAAGCCGCGCTTGTCGCCGGAGACATCCAGCGGGGCGACGGAGATCATCGGCACCTTCTCGGTGTTGGCCACATCGGCCATGGCGGTGGCGGTGCTGATGAGGTTGGGGCCGAGGATGGCGTCCACCTTGTCTTCGCTGATCAGCTTGCGCACGTTCTTGACGGCGGCGGTGGGGTCGGTGGTGTCGTCGAGCAGGATGAAGTTGATCTTCTCGCCGCCGATGGTGGTCGGGAACATCGACACCGCCTTGCGGGTTTCGGCGCCGAGGGCGGCGGCCGGGCCGGTCATCGAGGCGACGACGCCCACGTTGATGTCGGCCAGGGCGGGCATCGCGGCCAGGGCGCCGACGGTCAGCGCGAACAGGTTTTTCAGTTTGGTCATTATTGTCTCCTCGAGAAGTGGCTCTTCGGTTTTTGTGATGTGCGTTGCCAGCCTGCACGGCATGAGCCGCAGGGTGGCGTTATCTTCTTATGCCTTGATCAGCCCGATTGATTATAGGAAGCCGGTTTATCGGCTCAAACAATCAAAACAAAACGTCCACTTGTTGCACAATATTGTTTTGACTGGAGCTTTCGACGATGCGCAAGGATGGCGGTGCCGAATACGCCGTGGTTCGCGGCCTCACCCGCGGGCTCGATCTGCTGAAGGCCCTGAACACCCAGGAAGGCGGCCGATCGACCCTCGCCCAGCTCTCCGACGCCACCGGCCTGCACCGCACCACGGTGCGCCGGCTGCTCGAGACGCTGATCGCCGAAGGCTACGTGCGGCGCAGCCGCTCCGACGACCGCTACGTGCTGGCGCTCAACGTGCGCTCGCTCTCCGAAGGCTTCCGCGACGAGGACTGGATCGCCTCCATCGCCGCCCCGGCGCTGGGCGAACTGCTCCAGACCGTCGTGTGGCCGTCCGATCTCGCCACGCCCCAGGGCGCCGAGATGATCATCCGCGAGTCCACCCACCGCTTCAGCCCGCTGTCCTTTCACCGGGCGATGGTCGGCCAGACCATGCCGACCCTCCTCACCGCCGCCGGCCGGGCCTTTCTGGCCTACTGCCCCGACGAGCAGCGCGAGCAGATCCTGCACATCGCCCGCGGCGGCAACGACGACCAGGCCCGGCTCGCCGCCGACGATCGCTTCGTGGCCAACATCGTCGCCCGCACCCGTGACGCCGGCTACGCCAGCAACGACGGCGAATGGACGTCCCACCGCAAGATCGGCGCCATCGCCCAGCCGGTGATGCACGCCGGCCGCCCGGTGGGGGCGATCAACATCGTGTACCTCAACAAGGCCGTGAGCCTGAAAGAGGCCATCAGCCGCTACCTGCCGGCGCTGCAGAAGGCGGTATTGCGGATCGAGGCGCAGCTCGCCGATCGCCCGCCCCCACCGCCCCAGGCGGGCTGAGCCGGCGCACCGCCCCGCCGGGCCTTTCTTCACGCACAAATGTCTCACAGGAGGCGTATAAGGGAAGCTACGCAGTGATGCACCGCAACAAAAGTGCTAGGCTTTCCCAATCTGAATCAACACCCGCGCCGCGCGAGAATCATCATGAGCGAAGTTGACCTCAAGAAATTCTTCCTCGAACAGGTTCCCCTGTTCGCCAGCTTCCCCGCCGACAAGGTAGAGACCATCGTCGGCCAGTCCCGGCTGACCACCTACGAAGGCAACGAGGCGATGCTCGAGACGGGCGACGAGGCCCGCAACATCGGCATCGTCATCACCGGCCACGCCGAGATCTCCGTCACCGACAACACCGGCACCCGCACCGTCATCAGCCAGCTCGGCCCGGGCGACGTGTTCGGCGTGATGTCCACCCTCACCGGCGACCGCATCGCCGCCGACGTGATCGCCGGCAACCGCTGCTTCGTGCTGCTGATCCCGCAGGATGTCTTCAACCTGCACATCCTCACCAATCCCAAGGCCGTCGCCTACCTGTCGCACAAGCTGCTCGACCGGGTGCGCACCCTGTCGACCGACATGCTGATGAGCCAGCCGGGCCAGCCCGCCAAGGCCGACGACCCGTACTCCCTGTCGCTGCACACCGACTCCCCGGGCAAGGTGCTGGCGCTCAACGTGGGCATCAGCCAGATCCACTTCGGCATCTACGACACCCACGATCTGGGCTCCGACGTCCACGGCATCATCGACAACGCCGATCCGGGCGTGTCGCGCATCCGCGTGTTCGTGGGCACCCAGGTGCGCTCGGCCGAACGCTCGCCCTTCCCGCTCACCGACCTGTTCCGGGTGATCGAGGAATCCACCCGCCTGCTCGGCGACGCCTTCGCCTTCCATCCCCACGACGTCACCGCCGTTGGCCACCGGGTGGTGCATGGCGGCAGCAAGTTCGCGAGCTCGGTGGTGATCACCCCGGCGGTCATCGCCGACATCGAGGCCCTGTCGGTGTTCGCCCCGCTGCACAACCCGGTAAATGTGGAAGGCATCCGCGAGGCCATGCGCCAGCTGCCCGGCGTGCCCCACGTGGCCGTCTTCGACACCGCCTTCCACCAAACCCTGCCGCCCTACGCCTACCTCTACGGCCTGCCCTACGAGCTCTACAAGCAGCAGGGCATCCGCCGCTACGGCTTCCACGGCAGCTCCCACCGCTACGTGTCGCTCAAGGCCGCCGAAGTGCTGGGCCGCCCGCTGGGCGAGCTGGAGATCGTCTCCTGCCACCTGGGCATCGGCGCCTCCCTGTGCGCCATCGACCACGGCCGCTCGGTGGATACCACCATGGGCATGACGCCGACCGACGGCCTCATCATGCCCAGCCGCTCCGGCAGCATCGACCCTGCGGTGATGATCCACCTGATGGAGCACAACAAGCTCTCCGCCGACGAGCTCTCGGCGATGATCAACACCAACAGCGGCCTGAAGGGCATCTCGGGCATCTCCAGCGACATCCACGACATCGAAGCCGCCGCCAACGACGGCCACCACCGCGCGCTGCTGGCCCACAAGGCCTTCTGCTACCAGGTGCGCAAGAACATCGGCGGCTACGTGGCGGCGATGGGCGGCATCGACGTGCTGGCCTTCACCGGCGACATCGGCGAAACCAGCGCCGCGGTGCGCAGCCTGGCCTGCCAGGGCCTCGGCTACATGGGCATCCGCCTCGACGAGGAGAAGAACCGCAACCTCGACCGCGTGGGCGACTACGCCATCATCTCGGCCGACGATTCACCGGTGACCATCCTCGTCATCACCAACGACGACGAACGTCTGGTGGCCTGGGAAACCCTGCGCGCCATCGAACGCAACGCGCTGTCGGTGGCCATGCGCGAGGATCAGGCCGAAGCGCCGATCCCCATCGAGATCTCCGCCCACCACGTGCACCTCTCGCAGGCCGACGTGGACAAGCTGTTCGGCCCCGGCCACCAGCTCACGCCGGAGCACGAGCTGTCCCAGCCGGGCCAGTTCGCCTGCGCCGAGAAGGTGCACCTCGTCGGCCCCAAGGGCCGCATCGCCAACGTCCGCGTGCTCGGCCCGACCCGCAAGGAAACCCAGGTCGAGATCGCCATGACCGAGCAGTTCAAGGTCGGCATCCAGCCGCCGATCCGCGAATCCGGCGATCTCGCCAACACCCCGGGCATCACCCTCGAAGGCCCGTTCGGCAGCACCACCATCGAGCGCGGCGTGATCTGCGCCCAGCGCCACATCCACATGTCGCCCGACGACGCCCTGCGTTTCCGGGTGCGCGACAAGTACGTGGTACGGGTGCGCGTCGAAGGCGAGCGCGAGCTGATCTTCGGCGACGTGGTGGTGCGGGTGAATCCGGCCTACCGCCTGGCGATGCACATCGACACCGACGAAGGCAACGCCGCCAACATCCGCACCGGCATGCTCGGCTACATCGAAGAAATCCAGAACCGCTACTAAGCCGCTGCAGCCCCGCAACACCCGGCGCGCGCCGGCCCCGGGCCTTCGGGCGCACGGCCGGCGCGCTGCCGTTTACGGGCTGGGCGCGCCACCGTCGATAACATTTTCAAATACTTCTCCGGACGGATTTCATGCCCATCCGGATGCCTCGCGCGTATAATCCGCGGCTTCGCTCGACTGCTGCACCGCAGCAAATCACCCCAGCGGCCATCCGCCTCCCGTCGAGCACCCGATTCCCGCCCACGGAGAACGCGCGACCATCATGCGCCCTGATGCTTCAAGACTGCCCGCCATCGATGCCCTCAAGGCCATCGCCTGCGTGCTGATCGTCCTTCACCACCTCGCCTTCTACGGCCCGATGGCCGACGTCGCCAAGCCGCTGATGCCCGGCTTCATCGGCTTTCTCGACGAATACGCCCGGATGGCCGTGCAGGTCTTCCTGGTGGTGTCCGGCTTCCTGTTCGCCGGCAAGTTCGGCCCGGCCGCCCTGCCTGTCGCCCCGCTCAACCTGCTGATCCAGCGCTACACCCGCCTCGTCGTGCCCTACTCCGGCGCGCTGCTGCTGGCCATCGCCTGTTCGGCCCTGGCCGGCGTGTGGATGGAGCACCGATCGATTTCCGACGTGCCCGATCTGGGCCAGCTCCTCGCCCACGTGCTGCTGCTCCACGACCTCCTCGACCAGGAAGCCCTGTCGGCCGGCGTGTGGTACGTGGCCATCGACTTCCAGTTGTTCGCCCTGGCCGTGCTGCTCCTGTGGCTGCCCGGCCGCGTCGCCGCGCTGCGCCCGCTGACCCCTGCCCTCGTCGCCGCGATGACCCTCGCCGCGCTGTTCGGCTTCAACCGCGACGCCTTCTGGGACGAGACCGCGCTCTACTTCTTCGGCAGCTTTGGCCTTGGCATCCTCGCCGGCTGGGCCATCCGCCAGCCCCGCTCGGGCCTGTGGCTGGCCGCGCTGACGGTGGTGGCGGTCACCGCACTGGCGGTGGATTTCCGTCCGCGCATCGCGGTGGCCACCACGGTAATGCTGTTCCTGGGCCTCGCCGGGCGCAGCGGCTTCCTGTACACGATGCCGGTGCCGGCCGCGATGAGCCGCCTGGCGCGCATCTCGTACTCGGTGTTCCTGGTGCATTTCCCGCTGTGCCTGCTGGTGAACGCCACCTTCATCACCCTGTTCCCCACCCACCCGATGGTCAACGCCATCGGCATGCTGGTGGCGCTGGGGGTCAGCATCGTCGGTGGCGAGCTGTTCTACCGGGGCATCGAAAGCCGCTCCCTGCCGGTGCGCCTGCGCCTGCTGTTCCCGGCCGGCGTGGTCGCTGGTGGCTGGCTGGCCGCCCTGGCCCTCGGGGGCTGAACCCCGCCGGCATCAGGCCGGCCCCCTCTCAACGCCGTCCCCCGGCTCCGGGCGACGGCGTTTTTCGTCGACCTCGCCCCGCCGCCCCGCAACCGGCAAAACGCCG
>JAKLLO010000172.1 GCA_023150095.1 Zoogloea sp.
AAGCAGGATCGGGGCGAGGCTGTTTTCCAGGGAGTTCATCAGGTCGTCTCCTCGAGCGGGGGCGCGGGTTTGCGGTGGAAGCTGACGCGCTTGAAGGCAAGGCGCAGGGCCTGCCAGTGGATGCGGGCGATGACGCCCAGCGTGAGAAAGGGGTGGCGCAGCAGCCACTTGCCCATCGCCCGGCCATCGAGCGCCTGGGCGCGGCCGGCGAGGCAGGTGCCGAGCTGGCGGCGGCCGTCATCCCACAGGTCGATGTGCACCACGTGGGCCGGGCCGCGGGTGTCGAAGCGGAAGCGGTACTCACCCCGCAGCGGAAAGAAGGGCGACACGTGGAACAGCTTGCGCGCGGTGAGCTCGTCGCCGGGCTGGATGGGCGAGTGGTCCGGGTGGTGCACCAGGTAGTTGTGGCGCTCGCCGAAGGTGTTGCTGACCTCGGCCAGCACCACCCGCAGGGCGCCGCCCCGGTCGTGGCAGAACCAGAAGCTGACCGGGTTGAACACGAAGCCCATCACCCGCGGCATGGTCTGCAGCACCACCTCGCCGTCGCACACCGCGGCCAGCCCGCGCTCGGCGAGGATGCCGCGCAGCCAAGGCAGGAGCGGCGAGCCGTCGCGCCGGCCGTGGTCGCGGGTGAGCACCGAGAACACGTTGAAGCGGTCGATGCCCAGCAGCGGCGCCTGGATTTCGCCCAGGCGCGACAGCGGCAGGCGCACGAAGGCGGTCGGGTAGACGAAACGGTTGTGGGCCTGCACCAGCCGCTCGTGCATCACCGCGCCAAAGCACACGGCGGGCGCCAGCGGGCCGGGGGTGTCGGGGGCAGGGCGGGACGGCATCACGCTGCCTCGCGCAGGGGCTCGGAAGCGGCGTCGGCGGACGGCTGCCAGGGGATCTCGGCCCCCAGCGCCCGCGCCACCACCATCGCCGACTTGAGCCCGTCCTCGTGGAAGCCGTAGCCCGTCCAGGCGCCGGCGAACCAGCTGTGGCGGTGCCCCTGGATCGTCGGCAGCGCGGCCTGGGCATCCACCGCCGCCTGGTCGAACACCGGGTGGGCGTATTCGATGCGGCGGATCACTTTGCCGGGCGCCGGCTCACTGAAGGGGTTGAGCGACACCACCACCGGGGTCTCGAAGGGCAGCGGCTGCAGGCGGTTGATGAGGTAGCTCACCGACACCGGGCGCTCGTCGGGCCGGCCGGCGCCAGCGAGGTAGTTCCAGGCCGACCACACCTTGCGGCGGCGCGGCAGCAGCGCGGTGTCGGTGTGCACCAGGGCCACGTTGGGCTGGTACTGCACTGCGCCGAGGATGCGCCTCTCTTCAGGGCTGGCCCCGGCGCCGAGGATCGCCAGGGTCTGGTCGCTATGGCAGGCAAAGACAACTTCGTCGAAGCGCTCGGCGCCGTCGCGGCAGCGCACCCACACGCCGTCCGGCAGGCGCTCGACGCCAAGCACCGGGGTGGCCACCTGCACGTCGTCGAGCTGGGCCAGGATGCGGCGCACGTACTCGCGCCCGCCACCGGCGACGGTGCGCCAGCGGGGCCGGTCGAAGATCTGCAGCAGGCCGTGGTTGTGGCAGAAGCGCGCGAAGGTGGCGAGCGGGTAGTCGAGCATGGTGCGCGTCGGGCACGACCAGATCGCCGCTGCCATCGGCAGCAGGTACCAGTCGCGGAAGGCGCTGCCGTAGCGGCCGGCGGCGAGGTAGTCGCCCAGGCTGATGGCCGGCGCGTCGCCGGTGGCGGCCATGCGGGTGGTTTCGCGGTTGAAGCGCAGGATGTCGGCGAGCATGCCCAGGAAGGCCGGCCGCAGCAGGTTGGTGGGCTGGGCGAAGACCGTGCCGAGGTCCGACCCCGCCCATTCGATCTCCGGCTCGGCGAGGCTCACGCCGAAGCTCATCTCGCTCTCCACCGAGGCCACGCCCAGGCACGCAAACAGGGCGCACAGGTTGGGGTAGGTGCGGTCGTTGAAGACGAGAAAGCCGGTGTCGATGGGATGGCGGTGGCCTTCCACCTCGATGTCGATGGTGTTGGTGTGGCCACCCACGTAGTCGCCGGCCTCGAACAGCGTCACCCGGTGCCGGCGCGACAGCAGCCAGGCCGAGGCGACGCCGGCGATGCCGCCGCCGACCACCGCAATGCGCTTGGGCATGCCGCCGGCCCGATCGATTTCACTCATGTCCATGCTTGTTGCTCCGGCCGTATCAGGGTTTTGCGACGAGCAGACGCTCGATGGTCGCCACCAGCAGCGCGTTGTCGGGGGACACCTCGCTGGGGAAGCTCTTCACCGTGTGGCCGCTGCGGTCGATGAGGTATTTGTGGAAGTTCCAGCGCGGGCGCTCGCCGGTGAGCTCACCGAGCTGGCGGTAGAGCGGGTTGGCGCTGCGCCCCACCACGGTGCTGCGGGCGAACATCGGGAAGCGCACGCCGTAGGTCAGCCGGCAGAACTCGGCGATCTCCTTGTTCGAGCCGGGCTCCTGGTTGCCGAAGTCGTTGGACGGGAAGCCCACCACCACCAGCCCGCGGGCCTTGTACTTGTCGTAGAGACGCTCCAGGCCTTCGTACTGGCCGGTGTAGCCGCAGAAGCTGGCGGTGTTCACCACCAGCACCACCTTGCCGGCGTACTGGCACATGGAGCGCGGCTTGTCGTCCTGCAGCCCGGGGAAGCTGTGGTCGAGGAGGGCCGGGCAGGCCTGCGCGCCGTCCGCAACGGGCGTCGGCGCGGAGGCGGCGGGCACAAGGGCCGCCTTCAGCATCACCGCGGCAGCGATCACCGCGCCGATCACGATGCTCAGGTGTTTCATCGGGACGCTCCTTCGTCCGGCGCGACGAGGCGTGCCTGGCGGTGCAGGAAGAGCTTGTAGTCCAGGCTTTCGTCCACATAATTGTCCTGGACAACGCTGTTGTCGGGGTGGGCCGACGCATGGGTCTCAGGGGCCTGGGAAGACCGCGCGACCACGGCGCTCGACACGAGGGCGAGCACGACCAGCCCTGCTGCGGCAGCGGGCTTCGTGCTCCGGCGGATGGTTTGGAGGTTCATCTTCTTTGTCCTGGACAATGCGGAATTGCAGTTCTAACATAGGGCCATGTAGCACCGATGTCAAGCCAATAATGATTATTTGTCCAGGACAATAATGAACAACCGAATGGATAGCGCCACCGCTTTCTGCATTGCGGCCGTCGAGCGCGACACCGGCCTCGGCAAGGACACGCTGAGGGTCTGGGAGCGTCGTTACGGGTTTCCCAAGCCCGGCCGGGACGCCAAGGGCGAGCGCCTCTACCCGGCCGAGCAGGTCGAGAAGCTACGCCTCATCCGCTGCCTGCTCGACCGGGGGCAACGCCCGTCGAAGGTTGTCGGGGCGTCGATGGAGGACCTGCGGGCCATGCTGGAGACGGCGGAGGCGCCCAAGGCGTCCGAGTCGCCGCCCGGCGCGGTGGACGGGATGCAGTACGTGCGCCTGGGGCGCACCGTCGAGCTGGCGGCGAGCCTGCGCCAGGCCTTGCTGCGCCAGGGTTTGCAGCGCTTCGTCGCCGAGACCGTCGCGCCCCTCAGCGAGGAGGTCGGCGCCGCCTGGATGCGCGGCGAGATCCAGGTCTCCGACGAGCACGCCTACACCGAGCAGGTGCAGAACGTGCTCCGCGGCGCCATCGGCAGCTTCGGCCCCAGCAGCGAACGGCCCCGGGTGCTGTTGAGCACCCTGCCGGGCGAGGACCACGTGCTCGGCCTTTTGATGGTCGAAGCGACCCTGGTGTCCGAGGGTGCCGCCTGCCTGTCCCTGGGCACGCGCACGCCGATGGCCGACCTGTGTCGCGCAGCCGTGGACAACGGCATCGACGTGGTCGGCCTCTCGTTCAGCGCGGCGTTTCCGGCGCGCCAGGCCATCGACCGGATGCTCGAGCTGCGCGCGATGCTGCCACCCCAGATCACCCTGTGGGCCGGTGGCGCCGCGATGCGCGGCAAGCAGAAGCGGCTGCCCGGCGTGCGCGTGGTCAGCGATCTCGACGACGCCCGCCAGGCCCTGGCCGAGTGGCGCAGCGCCCACGGCGTCGAGGCGCGCTGAACCCAGCGCCCCCTTTCATTCCTCAAGCTTGTTTATCGTAGATTCCACCATGCGCGCTCTTCGCAAAGCCCTGTTCCCGATTTTCCTGTGCCTCGGCGCCCCCCATGCCCTGGCCGACGTGCCGCCCACGCCGCAGCCTCTGGCCAGCGTCGAAGCCCTCGACGTCCAGCGCTACATGGGCAAGTGGTACGAGATCTCCCACTACCCAAACTGGTTCCAGAAGAAGTGCCAGGGCGCGTCCCGGGCCGAGTACGCGCTGAAGGACAACGGGGAGGTGCAGGTGGTCAGCCGCTGCCGCCTCGAGAACGGCGAGACCAACGTGGCCAGCGCCGTCGGGCGCCAGGTGGGCGGCCCCAACTCGGCGCGGCTGAAGGTGAGCTTCGCCCCGGCCTGGCTGTCCTTCATCCCGATGGTGTGGGGCGATTACTGGGTGGTGGACATCGACCCGGATTACAGCCTCGTCGCGGTGAGCGAGCCGAAGCGGGAATACCTGTGGGTGCTCTCCCGCACGCCGCAGGTCGACGCGGACCGCTACACCGCGCTGCTGGCACGCCTGGAAGGGCAGGGCTTCGACGTCTCGAAGCTGATCACGACCAAGCAGATGGATTGAAGCTGGAAACGGCGGCTTGCTGCGGTTGGTCAGCCGAGGAGGCGGGCTGGCCGTGGCAGGCCGTTCGAGAAGGCGCTCCCGGCGGGCAGGGGGCGCCACATGCCCGCCATGAAGCCTGCGCCGGCAGGCTCACCCGGAACTGCCTCCACTTGAAAGACCGCGGCGCGCCCGGCGTCGCAGTTCTGGTGCATTCCCTTCCTCGGCCGAGACGGCACTCCTGGCGCGTCCAGGCAGGACTCCTCACGTGAAGCCGGCAAGCCCCGGCCTGTTCCGCCACCGGCTGGCCAGATGAGAGCAAGCCCCCAGGCCCCGAGGGCTCAATAGGCGTTCGGGTCCTTGTGCATCAGCCCGACGGTGCGCAGGATGATCCGCAGGTCCAGCCCGAAGGACCAGTGGCGCAGGTATTCCAGGTCGTAGTCGATGCGCCGCTTCATCTTGTCGAGGGTCTCGGTCTCGCCTCGGCAGCCGTTCACCTGCGCCCAGCCGGTGATGCCGGGGCGGACCTTGTGGCGCACCATGTAGCCCTTGATGAGCTTGCGGTAGGTCTCGTTGTGGGCCACCGCGTGGGGGCGCGGCCCGACGATGCTCATGCGCCCCTGCAGCACGTTGATGAACTGCGGCAGCTCGTCCAGCGAGGTGCGCCGCAGGAAGGCGCCGAGGGGCGTCACGCGGCGGTCGTTGGCCTGGGCCTGGGTGATCCGGTCGCCGTTTTCGCACACCGTCATCGAGCGGAACTTGTAAACCAGGATGCGCTCCCCGTCGAGGCCGTAGCGGTGCTGGCGGAACAGCGCCGGCCCCGGCGAGGTGGCCTTCACCGCGATCGCGATGGCCAGCATCAGCGGCGAGATCAGCGTGAGGATGACGGCCGCCGCCACGAAGTCGAAGGCCTGCTTCACCACCGCATTGATGCCCGTGAAGGGCGTCTCGCACACCGCCACCACCGGCACGCCACCCAGGTCGTCCATGCGCGCCTGGATCAGATCGGTCATGAACAGATCCGGAACGAAATAGATCGACGCCGTCGTGTCCCGCAGGTCGTCCAGGAGCTGCAGGATGCGCGGCTGGCTGCTCATCGGCAGGGCGATGTAGATCACATCCACCGGATGACTGCGGGCAAAGTCGGCCAGCTCGCGGATGCGGCCCAGGCAGTCGATGCCGACGCGGGCATGGCGCTCGGGCTGGCGGTCGTCAAAGAAACCCAGCAGGCGCTTGCCGGTGCAGCGGGAGCGCTCGATCCGGTCCGCCACCGCGAGGCCCGCCGGGCTCGCACCCACGATCACCGCGTGGCGGAAGTAGCCGGCCCGGGCCATCACCAGCGGGGTCAGCGCATGGGCCGCGTGGCGCAGCAGCCCCGCCGCCAGCGGGCCGAACACGAACCAGCCGAGCAACACACCGGAGTCGTAGGCATTGCCGTAGCCCGTGGCGAGGCCGAGCAGGGCGAGGCCTGAGAACACGATCAGGGCCTTTACCCAGGCGCCCCGGTAGAGCGCCCGCAGGCCGCTGTCGATGCGCATCGGGAAGGGCTGGGCGAGCAGGAACACCGTGACCGCCAGCACCACATAGGCCGGATCGCCGGCCCGCCCGTGCAGCGCCGCAACGGCAAGCAGGCTGCCGCTGAAGGCGATCGGATCGAGGAGGGCCTCGAAGAGCGAGACGAGGGACAGGTGGGGCTTCAAGCCCGAGGCCTGCCGATCGATGGCGACCTGCATGGTGTTTTTTCTTATGTACGAGAGTTCCGCTGGAATGCGGAGGAATCTACTGCACTCTAGACAATAAAAACGTCAAATTTCTCATTTGCGTGAGAATTTTTGCAAAAGTGTGTCTTTGCCTAGCCCTCTTTTGCAGATTGCGTAAAATTTCGCTTGATTTCGGGTGTGCGTCCCTCAAGATGCTCAAACTCGCAATTTTGGCTGGCGGATTTGGGCGATTTTGACGTTCGTGTTGGAGGCTTCTTGTTGTTGCTCGGGACGGGCCTGCCGGCCCTGGCCGGTGACGTGACGCCCCTGCGAGCCAGCGAGCTGCTGGGGGAAGCCCGGCGCCCGGTGACGCTGTTCGAGAGCGACGAGCTCGATCCGCCCCAGCTCGGCATGAGCCGCAACCTGGGCGACGCCTCCCTCGTCGTGGCCGCCGAAGCGCGGGGCAGCGACACCGACGACCTGCCCCTGGGCAAGGGGATCGGCACGCGGATCAGCGCCAGCGAGACCCTCGCCTACGACAGCAACGTGTTTCGCCTGAGCGGGCCGGCTGCGGCCCGGGCCGCGGGGCTTTCAGAGATGGGCAGCTGGTCGAGCCAGACCCGGATCGGGCTGGGCCTGGATAAATCCCGGGCCGGGCAGCAGTGGGTGCTCGATTACGAGCTGGGGGTGAACCGCTTCGGCAGCTTCGGGTTTCTCGATCACAGCACCCAGACGGCCATCGGCCGCTGGCGCTGGAGCGCGGGGCCGGACTGGAAGGGCGAGCTGTCGGCCGAGCGCCGCGAGGGGCTGGACGACTTTGCCTACTACCGCAACCAGCGCCGCAGCGTCGCGCTGACCCAGCAGGCCAGCGGCAGCGCCTTCTACCACCTGGGCGCCGGCTGGCACCTGGGCCTGCAGGCGGGGCAGGGGAGCCGGCGCTACCCGGACGGGGCGCGGCCGGGCAACGAGATCGATTTTACCGGGGTGGACACGGTGCTGCGCTATGCGCCCGAGTCCGGCGCGGTGGTGGCGGTGACGCGCCGCCGGGCCAGCGGCAACTACCCCAACGTGCCCACCGGCAGCGGTGTGCTGGCCGAGACGAGCTTCGATCAGGACGAGCTGTTCGCCGAGGCGACCCTGCCGCTGAAGAGCGGCACCCGCCTGCAGCTGCGGCTGGGCAGCGTGAGCCGCAGCTACGGGCGCTACGCCCAGAGCGATTTTTCGGGCCACAACGGGCTGGCCGGGCTGGACTGGCAGCTCACGCCGCGGACGCGGGTGAGCGCCGCGCTGCGCTACGACACCGAGCCGGCGCAGGACTTCGTGTCCAGCTACGTGGCGGTGCGCGGGCTGCGGCTGGGCAGCCTGTGGGAGTACTCGCCGAAGGCGCGCCTCGAAGCCCGCCTGGAATGGCGCGATGCCGAATACCGGGGCGACCCGGGCTTCGGCGCACGGACAACGGCCCGGCGCGAGGACAAGGGCGTGCTGGCCGCGCTGGCCGGCAACTGGCAGATCGGGCCGCGCACGCGCGGCGTCGCCACGCTGCTGCGGGAACACCGGGCCTCCAACGAGGCCGGGCTGGATTTTGACTATTGGACATTGAGCGGGAGTCTGCAGTGGGTGTTTTGACCGCGCGCTTGCGCACATGCTTCCGGGCCGGCCTGGTGCTTTTCGGGCTGACGCTGCTCGCGCTGCTTACAACGGCCCGGGCCGACGACGGCACCGCCCGGGAATACCGCCTGGGGCCGGGCGACGGCGTGAAGATCAGCGTCTTCCAGAACCCCGACCTGGCCCTCGAGACCCGGGTCTCCGACACCGGGGCGATCAGCTACCCGCTGGTCGGCAGCGTGCAGATCGGCGGGCTCACCGTGGCGGCCGCCGAGCGGGCCATTGCCGACGGCCTGAAAAAGGGCGGCTTCGTGCTGCAGCCCCAGGTCACGCTGGTGATCCAGCAGGTGCGCGGCGCCCAGGTGGCGGTGCTCGGCCAGGTCGCCCGGCCCGGCCGCTACCCGCTCGAGAGCACCGCGATGAAGGTCACCGATGTGCTGGCCCTGGCCGGCGGCACGGCGCCCCAGGGTGCCGACCGGGTGATCCTGACCGGCCTGCGCAATGGCCGCCGGGTGCGCGCCGAGATCGACGTGGCCGACCTGTTTGTTGCCTGGACGCCCGAGAAGGACGTGCAAGTGATGGCCGGCGACACCCTCTACGTGCATCGCGCGCCCCAGTTTTATGTGTACGGCGAGGTGCAGCGCGCCGG
>JAKLLO010000173.1 GCA_023150095.1 Zoogloea sp.
AGGAAATCGGCGATGGAGGCTTCGTCGGCGGCGCTGAGGGCCTCGTTACGGGCGACCTTGGCGATCATCGTCAAGAGGCCGGCGTCCATGTTCTTCCACTTTTTCGTGCTCATCTCGGCCTCCGGCTCAGGCGGTGGTGGGGTGGGTGGCAAACAGGCTGGCATCGCGCCCGGTGCCCGGGGGCACCACTTCGCCAACGGCGCCCGCGAGGGGTTTGCCATCGATGTCGAGGAGGGCGTTCGGGCCGGTGCCCGCCAGGCAGACCTGATAGATCGTGCCGGCGGCCCACTCGCCGCCATCCACGGTGAGGGACAGGCCGGTGGCCGTGGGTGTCTGGACGAGGATGGGCAGGCTCACCCAGGCCTTGGTGGGCTCGTCAAAGCGCAGCACGCGGACCGAGGGCTCGGCGATGCTGGCGGCGAGGATGGGGCGGGTGGTGCCCACGTCGATCAGCATGTGGCCCAGGTCGGCGCCGTCGCCCGGGCGGGCGCTGAGGCCGGCGGCCTGGAAGCGGGCCGTGCCGCCGGCGGCTTCGAGGTGGATGCCGAGGGCGAGGTCGGCAACCATCTGCACCGCCGGCAGCAGGGCGCGCACGCTGTTGTCGATGGTGCCGCCGAGCTTGACCCGCTCGACCGGGTTGCCCACGGGTTCGAGGTCGAGCACGGCCAGCAGCAGCGGTGCGTCGTCGGCGCCGCTCCACAGACGGGCGGGGGGCGGCACGTCCGGGTCGATGAGCTGGTCGAGGATGCGGGTGCGGAGGTCACCCGCCGGATTGGCGCGGGTGGTGATGTCGCGGATGGGCAGGCCGGTGAGGTCCGGGGCCTTGGCTTCGAGGCACAGACGGTAGCCGTCCTGCACGCGGGAGGGCGACAGGCCGGCATCGGCGCCGGAGCAGGGCTGGGTGATGGCCGGCACCTGTTCGGTGAGGCAGGCCCGGTAGCGCAGCACCACGTACACCCGGCGGCGGGTGTCCACGGCGTCGGAGGCCGGGTCGGCCGGCGGGGCGGAGAGCTCGCCCCAGAAGGGCGTGGCGGCAAGCCCGGTGATGTCGAGGCAGACCTTCTGGGGCACGTACACCTCGCGGCCCAGGGGGTCGATGGCGAGCCCGGTCTCGCAGGTGAGGGTGAGCGTGGTTTCGCTTTCCTGGCTGCCCACCTTCAGCCCCCAGACCGTGCCAAAGCCGTGCAGGGCGGCGTTGTGCAGGCGGCTGCGGAGCAGGAAGTAGCGCTGCTCGGTGGTGAAATCCTCGGCCCCGAGGAGCTGCCCGTAGCTGTAGCGCAGGCGGACGAAGGGATCGCCCGGGGTGGCCGGGTCGAGGTCGTCGAGGGGGGCGAAGACGTTGGCGGCGGTGGGGGTGCTCATGGCGATGCCTCCCATGGGTTCATGGGTTTGAAATACGGGTAGCGGCCGTCTGCATCAGCCCGGCGGCCACGGTGGAGGGTGGTGAAAGTGGATAGCACGGCGCTGCCGAGTACCGCCGGCTGGGCGCGGTCCACCGGCCCCAGGTGCGAGATGCCGACGAGGCTGGCGCTGCCGACCCGGAAGCCGGCATCCAGCCAGCACAGGCGGTGCAGGGTGTGGGCGGGCTTGTTGCGTTCGATGGCCAGGTCGAGGACGGTGGCCAGGGTGTCGCAGCGGGCCCGGGGCACGATCACCGTGAAGCGGTGGGCGTGGCGGCGGTAGAAGGCGATGAGGGCGTCGTCGGGCAGCGGGTCGTCCGGGTCGTCGGCCGGGCAGGGGTTGTTCTGGAGGGCGCGGCGCAGCATCAGGGCGGCGTGGGCACCGGCGAGTTCCTGTTCCCAGTCTTCCAGGCTGCCGGCGGCGAGGGTGCTCTCGCTGCCGCCCAGCTCCAGCGCCGGGCCGACCAGTGCGGTGCCCACGAAGGCAGCGGTGGGTCGGCGCAGGCGGAAGCCTTCGATGATCTGCACCGGCGCCTCGGCGAGGATGGACAGCAGCTTGCCCAGCCCCGGCAGCGTGCCGCGGGCGCGGTACAGCTCGGCGATGTTCAGCAGCAGCTCGCGGCGCACCCCTTCGCGCACGCGGGCGTCAAAGCCGAGGGCGAGGAAATCCCCCAGCCAGGGCAGCGCCTCGGCGGGCACGAGGTTCGGGTCGAGGAGCTGGGGCAGCACGTCGATGCGCTGGTCCATCTCGGTCATCCAGCCCTCGAAGAGCGCCAGGGCGCGCTCGGTGGCGTCTGCGCCGGCGGGGTCGGAGCGCCAGTAGGCGGGCAGGTAATCGAGCAGCGATGGACGCGGGAAGGTGGCGCGCAGGGCGAACAGGCTGGGCCCCTGGCGCCGGCTGCCCGACAGGCGCACCCGCAGCCACAGGTAGCGGCCGGCGGGCGGGGTGAGCAGCCATTCGAGGGTGACCATGCCGGCAGGCGGCGTGGCGGCGGGCTGGCGGACGGCGGCCAGCGGGTCGTCCGACGGGCGCTGGCCGACGCTGCCGGAGAGGGCTACATCGGCCCGGGCGGTGCGGCGGTCGGCCACGCCGAGGGTGACCCAGCCTTCGGTCTCGTCGGCGATGCGCGAGCCGAGCGGCGGCCAGGGGTCGTCGATGGCGGCCGGGCGCACGTCGCCGGCCCGGTCGGCGGGCAGGCGGGCGGTGCGGCGGATCTCGAAGGGCGGCAAGTCGTCGGCGGTCTTGGCCTCGATGCTTACCGCGCAGTCGGCGGGCAGGCACAGGTCGAGGAAGAGCCGGTGCCAGCGGCAGCCGAAGATGCCGGAATCCAGCGCCCAGGTTTCGACCACGCCGCTGCCATCGAGCTCGGCCTCGCGGGCGTAGAGGGCGCGGGCGCCGGCGGCGGTGCTGGCCATCACGCGGGTGCCGCCTCCGTCGCGTTCGAGCCACAGGGCGCGGCCGTCGAAGCTGCGCACCGCAAAGCCCCGCTCGGCCTCGACGCTGTCGGCGGTCAGGGTGTATTCGCGGAAGAGGTAAGGCAGCGGGTCGCCGGGGCGGTGGGAGACTTCGCCCACCAGCAGGCGGTTTGCGGCGGTGAGAATCATCTGCAGCGGCGCGGTGGCCATGGGCAGGGTTTGGAGCACCGCGCCGGTTGGGCCGACGCGCAGCAGTTGCCAGCGCTCGGGGCCGCCTTCGACAAGGGCGACGGCCTCGGGCCAGGCGGGATCGGCAGCGATGGCAACGATGCGCCGGTCGGCAAGATCCGGCGGCGCATAGCCCCGCCAGCTGCCGCCCCAGGGCTGCACCACCAGCCGCGGGCTGGCGAGATCGCTCACCACCAGGCCGAAGGCGCTGCAGCCAAAGCCGTTGGGCTTGATGTCGTGGGGGATGGGGACCGCCGCCTGAACGCGGAAATCCGGCGTCAGCAACAGCAGGCGGCGGCCGATGCGGTCGAGCAGCCAGCAGCGGCCCAGCGGATCGAGGGCGATGGCGTCTGGCGTGGCGGGCGAAGGTGGCGGTGCGACCGGCGTGAAATCCAGCCCCGGCGCGGGGGTGGCTGCGGGCACCGGCTGAGGCACGGGCATGGGCAGCCAGCCGGCTGGCGTGAGGATGGACAGCGGCTTGCCGGGGTGGGCCAGCACCACGTGGGCGTCGGTGCATTGGTCCGGCGGGCAGGCCAGCACCACGGCGCTGCCGAGCTGGGCTTGCCAGGCGGCGTAGTCGGCCGAGCTGGGGGGCGTGCTGCCGTCGATGGTGGCGCCCAGCGGGGCGAGCACCACCGCGGCGGGCGTGCCTTCGATGCGCGTGCCGGCGTGGTCGCAGCGTTCCCACATGGGGCGGCCGGTGAGGTGGGCGAAGCGCGGGCCGGTCATGGCAGCGTCTCCGATGCCGGGCACCGGGCGGCGAAGGGCGCGGTGCGGCGGGGGTTCATCAGCATTCCTCCTTGCCCACGGGCACCGGCATGCTGGTGACGGGCGTGGGGTCGGCCTCGGTATCCAGCGGCGGCAGGGCTTCGGCGGTGGCGTCGGCGCCGATGGTGACCTTAACCTCCAGCAGAACCGGCAGCTGCCAGGGCAGCAGGGTGACGGTTTCTTCGACGGCGGTGCGCACGCCGGTGCGGCTGATCTCTTCGCCCACTACCAGCACCTCGTTCACCAGCCGCACGCCTTGCACGCGCAGGGTGGCGGCTTCGATGTCGCGGTCGCGCACGTCGCGGCCGAAGGGCCAGCCCTTGCCGTCGGGGCCGTAGGGCGGCAGCGGCGCGAGGTGCTGGCGCAGGGCGAGCTCGATGTGGCGGCGCAGGGTTTCCTCACCGGCGCCGGCATCGGGTTCGACGGCCACCGAGCACGACAGGCGCACGTACTGGGGCGGGGTGACGTAGAGCTCGGTGGTGACGAGGCGGCGCGGTTCGAGCCAGGCGCAGACGCGGCGGAGCATCTCCTTGTCCGGCGTGGGCTGGTCGGGCTGCATGGGGTCGTAGGCGGGCAGCACGATCAGGGTGACGACGCCGGGCACGCCATCGACCCGTTCGTGCGGCTTGTGGCGGGGCAGCACCTGGGCGCGGCCCACCTGCACGGCCGGGGTTTCGAGGGCCAGGGCGGCGAAGTCGTCAGTGGCCACGGCGCGGTCGTTGTGGCGCAGGACTTCGGGGATGCGGGCGCTGGCCTCGGGCAGGGTCTCGGCGTCGGCGCCGAACTCGGCCGGCAGCGGGTTGGTGGCCTTGAGGGCGAGGGCGGCCGGCGGCGCGGCGCGGAACACCCGGTTGATGCGCTCGGCGCCCACGTTGCCGCGCACGCCGCCGCCGTATTTGTAGGTGAGGCAGCGGATCGCCTCGCCGGGCAGGGGGATGCGGCCATGGATGCCGTCGCCGAAGGTGATGCTGCCGTCGGAAGGATCGAGCGTGTAGAAGGGGTCGTCCGGGCCGGCGAGGGCGAGGTTGTCTACCACCTGCCAGTTCTCCCAGCCCAGGGGGCCGAACACCTGCACCTGCTGGCTGCCGGGGATGACCGGCGTGCGTGACAGGGTGTGGCGCTGGCCGGTGCGGCCGTCGCCGTAGCCGAGCAGCTCGGCCGCGGCGGTGACGGCCTGCTCGGCGCGCACCACGTTGGCGTCGATCCAGCGCAGGCGGATGGGCGGGTGGGTGGCGTCGGCGCGGCTGACGCGGATCCAGCCGAGCACGCGCTGGGCGAGCTTGTCGTTGTCGATGCGCGGGGGGAGTTCGCCGATGCCCAGCAGATCGGGGTCGGCCGGGGTGAAGCTGGTGGCGGTCCAGTCGCCGAAGGGCTCGGCGCCGGCCTTGGCGTCGGGCAGGCGCAGGCGGATCGTGCCGCGGCGGCCCAGGTTGTCGGTGGTGTCGGCCACCACGGCGAGGCGCTGGTAGCGCACCCGGTCCACCTGGGCGGTGGCGCCGGTGAAGCCGCCGGTGGAGATCTCCCAGCGCAGGGGCCAGCGTTCGGGGTCGGTGCCGGCGTCGGGGCAGCGGTGGTGATCGGTACTGCCGCACAGGGCATCGTCGGTGCGGGCGCCCAGGTTGAGCACCTGCCCGGAGAGGCCGCGGCGCAGATTGGCGCGGGCGGTGGCGGCATCATTGCCGGCGGCCTTGAGGGCGTCGGCCCAGGTGGCTTCGGGGGCGGCAAGGCAAAGCCAGATGCGCCCGTCGAGGCTGGCGCCGGACGAAACAGGCACCGGCAGCCGGCCGCCCTTGGGCGCCTCCAGCGGGAAGGGGCGATACTGGGCGAGGCTCGGCGCGCTGCCCAGGTGATCGACCAGCAGGGTGCTGACGTTCTCGATGCCGCCGGCGAGGATCGGGCCCGAATAGGGCTGCTTTATCCAGGCGGAAAGCTCGATCGGCAGCACGGTGATTTCGTCGAGGGCCTGGAAGTGGATGTCGCCGGCGGTGAATTCGAGGGTCGGGCTGCCGACTGAGAAATCCACCGGCACGGGCGCCACGGCCCGGCGGGCGTCGAGGCGCACCATGGTCTGGGCGGCGCGGGCGGGTTTGGGCGGAATCGCCAGCAGGCGCAGGAACTCGAGCCGCGCCGCTTCGGGCACCCGGTTGAGCCGGTACAGCACGTTGTCGCCGAGGGCGGCGAAGAGCTCGATGAGCGCGATGCCGGGATCGGAGGCGTTGTGGTCGGTCCATTCCGGCGCGTGGGTGGGGATGCGGCGGACCAGTTCGGCGCGCAGATCGTCGAAGGCGCGGTCGTCGAGGCGGGGAGGAAGGATGGCCATTTCAGCACCTCCCTGGAGTGGAGAGGCGGCGAGGTGCGCCGCTGAGCGCACAAAGGCCGCGAGTGTTGGGCTGTTTCATGTCAGTTCTCCATTGCGCGGCGCGCCCCTCGGTGCATGAAACGGGCCACAGGCCGGCCACGCTCGGCCGCTCCGGAGCGGCCGGCCCGCCCCCCAGTGGGGGGTGAGGCAGGGAATGCATGGCGCACCGCGCCATGCCTGCCGAACGGGCCGGCTGTGCAAAGCCGGCCCTCTTCGCCGCAGGCGCTTCGGGGGGCGTTGTTTCATCTCAGCTACCCCCGTTCAGGTAGAAGGGGAAGACGAGGTTGCGCACGCCGGGTTCGTCGAGGATCTCGTAGCGGATGGCGATGCGCAGGACGGTGGCTTCCCGCGGGTCGGTGTTGACCGCGACGGATTCGACGCGGATGCGCGCTTCGTCCCGGGCCAGCCCGTCGGCCACGGCGGCGCGGATCTGGGTGCGCAGTTCGAGGCTGTTGGGCGCAAAGAGGTATCGCCGCAGCCCGACGCCGAAGTTTGGGCGGGCGATGCGCTCGCCGGGTTCGGTGAGGAGGATGCAGCGGATGGACTGCTCCACCGCGTCGGCGCCCGACACCCAGCCGAAGCCGTTGCCGGTGACGAGCGGGAAGCGAAGGCCGGTGCCGAGCTTGGCTGTGCTCATGGTCCCCTCTTGGGAAATGGCAGGCAGAACTTGAGGAACAGCATCCAGCTGAACGAGGGCAGCGCGATGAGGATGGTGAAGATGATCTTGAACAGGATCAGCGCGCAGATCGTCAGGATGGGGATGCCGAAGTTGCAGATCATGCCGATGCCGAAATCGCGCCGGGTGTCGGCCATGTCGGCGCCGGTGACGACCCCGGAGCCCGGCGGCGAGGCCATGCCGGCGAAGGGCTTGGCCCGGGCCCGGGCGATGCGCGGGATGTCGCGCAGCAGCTTGGGGATGTCGGGCATCTGGATGCTGGCCGGGCGGGCGCCGAGGAGGTCGGTGGGGTCGGCGATGGAGAAGGGCTCGGTGCGTTGTGTCCACACGATGCGCTCGGGTTCGCAGGGCGTGCGGCCGGCCACGCGCACCCAGCACCACGCGGCGTAGAGGTGCTCGGCGTCGAAGCGCAGCCGTGGCTGGGCGTCGCCGGTGCGGGCTTCGGGCAGCGCGGCGCGTTCGGGGTCGGCGGTGTAGCGGGCGCCGGCGGCCGTGCGGAAGGCGGTGAGCGCGGCGTTGTCGATGCGGATGCCCGGCAGCACCAGCAGGCCGCACAGGGGTTGCTCGGTAAAACTGAGGCGGGCGGCGTCGATGCCGAGGCCGGGCTTGAGGGTGCCGAGGGCGGTGTCGAGGCCGCCTTCGATGGCTTCGGCGCGGGCCGTGAGCTGGTCGATCGCGCCGTTGCCGGCGGTGGCGAGGCCGTCGTCGAAGCGGGCGTAGATCTTTGCAATGGCCTGGCCGTAGCCGTGCACGTCCTGAATCCACTGCGCCGGCAGGGCGACCGGCGGCCACGGCGGGGTGGCCGACACGTCGCTGCGGGCGGCTTCCATCGCCAGCACGGCCTCGATCATTTCGGCGAGGCCGGGCAGGCCCAGCTCGCGCTTGCCGTCGGCGGCGATGGCCTTGAGTTCGGTGGCCTTGGTGTTGCCGTAGAGCGTCTGGTTGATGCGGGCGGCGATGGCCAGCCGGCAGCCGCGCAGGCGCAACAGGCCCATCAGCACCACAAGGGCGAGGTGGTTGGGGGTGATGAGATTGGCGCTGCCGAGGATCGGCGGCGGCAACGCGCTGCCGGCAAGCCAGGCGTCCATCAGCCGATGCAGGCGCAGGCGCAGCAGGGTATCCCAGGCTCCGGCCCCGGCGCCGGCGGAGAGCCACTGGGCGGTCTGGTTGCCGGCCACCGGGCTGGCGTCGGGCAGGCCGTCGAAGATGCCGGGTTCGGTGGCGGCCGTGGCAGCGTGGCTGTCGGCCCACAGGGTGTCGGCGTTCTTCACGTTGCCGGCGATGTCGGCGTCGTCGGTGGCTGCGGCGGTGATGGTCTGCCACAGGCGGGCGAGTGCTTCGGAGAGAGCGAGGTCGATGCTGCTGGCGACCACGTCATTCACCAGCCCGGCCGCCAGACCAAGGGGTGCGCTGGCGGCGAGTCCGACGGCAAAGGTCTCGGCCGTGGCGGTTGCGGTGGCGCTGGGGCGCGACGGTAGCACGGTGGCGT
>JAKLLO010000174.1 GCA_023150095.1 Zoogloea sp.
GGTTGACCTCGGGGCTGTAGGGGCGACCGTCGAGCTCGACCACCGGGGTGACGAACTTCAAGCGGTCGGGGGTCACGATCGCGCTGCCGCTGCCGTCGGCGACGTTGGTGACGATCTTGAGGCCCGCCCACAGACCCGAGATGCGCGACAGGTAGTAGCCGTGGAGGCCGAAGTCAAGGATGTCCTGCACGTTGGCCGGGTACAGCGACGGAATGCCGACGTGGTAGAACATGGCTTCCGACTGGCTCGGCAGCGAGGACGACTTGCAGCTCGGGTCGTCACCGAAGATGGCGAGCACGCCGCCGTTCTTGAGCGTGCCGGTGTAGTTGGCGTGCTTGAGCACGTCACCCGAGCGGTCCACGCCCGGCGCCTTGCCGTACCAGGTGCCGACGACGCCGTCGAACTTCTGGTTGCCCACCGTGTGCAGCATCTGGGTGCCCCAGACGGCGGTGGCGGCGAGGTCCTCGTTGAGGCCGTCGACGAACTGGATGTTGTGCTGCATCAGCAGCTTCTGCTGCTTGATGAAATTGGCGTCCAGCATGCCCACGGGCGAGCCGCGGTAGCCGGAGACGAACATGGCGTTGTTCAGACCGCGGCGGCGGTCGAAGCGGATCTGGTCCATCGTCAGGCGCACCAGCGCCTCGATGCCACCGATGTGGATGATGCCTTCTTCCGCGGTGAATTGCCGGGTGAGATCCTGTTTGGAGGACATCTGTCTTCCTCTCCTCTCTGCGGGTGGGTTGCCCGCCGGCGGTGGGGCCGTCGCGCGCCGGTCGGCGCAGCGGCGGCCCCGCCCCGCGGGGGCTTCGTTATGGTCAGGCGAAACGGAACGAGACGTTGCCGAGTTCCTGGAAGCGGACGTTGACGTTGTCACCCTTCGCAACCGGGATGGCCTCGGTGACGCCGCCGGTCATGATGAAGGTGCCGGCCGGGATTTCCTGGCCGCGGGCGCCCAGGTGGTTGGCCAGCATGGCGACGGCGGCCAGCGGGTGGCCCAGCACGGCGGCGCCGGCGGCCATGGCCTTGATCTCGCCGTTGATCTCGAGGACCACGCCCAGGGTGCGCAGGTCGAGTTCGTCGAGGTTGCGCATGTTGCCGCCGATCACGAAGCGCGACGACGAGGTGTTGTCGGCGATCACGCTCTTCAGGTCGAACTTGAAGTCACGGTAGCGGCTGTCGATGATCTCGACGGCCGGCAGCACGAAATCCACGGCGGCCATCACGGTGCCCACGTGGCAGCCCGGGCCCTTCAGCGGGGCCTTGGTGACGATGCAGATCTCGGCTTCGACCTTCGGGTGGATCAGCTCGGAATGCTTGATCTCGCCGCCGTCCGGGCGGGACATGTAGTCGGCGACGAAGCCGAACACCGGGGTCTCGACGCCCATCTGCTTCATCTTGGCGAAGGAGGTGAGGCCGCACTTGAGGCCGGCGACCTTGTTGCCGCGGGCTTCCTTGCGACGGCGGATCTCGTCCTGGATGGCGTAGGCGTCATCCCAGTCCATGTCCGGGTAGTCGTCGGTGATCTTGGTAACGTCGTGGGCCTGCAGTTCGGCGTTTTCGAGGTGCTCGGCGAGCTTCAGGATGGTTGCGTTATCGAGTTTCATTGCTGTGTCTCTCTATTGTTCAGTATCAAATGAAGCGGACCGAGGTGCTGCCGAGGCCACCGACGGAGCACACCAGGCTGTCGCCGGCCTTGACCGGGACCAGCGGGGACTGGGAGCCGGACAGGATCACTTCGCCGGCCTTGAGGCCGATGCCCAGGCGGCCGAGGGTGTTGGCCAGCCAGGCCACGGCGTTGACCGGGGAGCCCTGCACGGCGGCGCCGGTGGAGGTGCTGATCACTTCGCCGTTCTTCTCGAGGACCATGCCGGCCAGGGCCAGGTCGATGTCACGCGGGCTCTTGCGACGACCGCCGAGGGTGAGCACGCCGCAGGAGGCGTTGTCGGCGACGGTGTCCTGGATCTTGATCTTCCAGTCCTGGATGCGGGAATCGACGATTTCGAAGCACGGCACCACGCAGTCGGTGGCGCGCAGCACGTCGGCGGCGGTGACGCCCGGGCCCATCAGGTCGGACTTGAGGATGAAGGCCACTTCGGCTTCGGCGCGCGGGGCGATCATCTTGCTGGTGTCGACGGCTTCGCCTTCGTTGAAGACCATGCCGGAGGTGAGCATGCCGAAGTCGGGCTGATTGACCTTGAGCATGTCCATCACGACCTTGCTGGTCACGCCGATCTTCTTGCCGATGATGGTCTCGCCGGTGGCTTCGAGGCGGCGGGCGATCATGCGCTGCTGGATCTGGTAGGCGTCCTCGATGGTGATCTCGGCTTCGCGGTCGGTCAGCGGAGCAACGGGGGTGCGGGTGACGAGGGCGTTGTAGAGTTCGTCGCCGTATTGTTCGATCTTGGATTTGTTCAACATTGGAAAACCTCGGATGTCAGGAAATCTGCTGGTCGGCTTCGGCGAGGAAATCGCCGACGAGCCGGTTGAAGCGGGCGTTGTGCTCGATCTGGGTCCAGTGACCGCAGTGGCCGAACACATGGAGCTGGGCGTTCTGGATCCACTCGGCAAGCGTAAGCGAGTTGGATAGCGGAATCACCTTGTCTTCGCGGCCGTGGATGATCAGCGTCTCGTGGGGCAGGGCGCGGATGTCGGCTTCGCGGCTGGTCATGGCGTCCACCCAGCGCTGGCGCGGGGCGGGGAACATGGCCGCGAAGGATTCCTGGAAGCCCGGGCGGATGCTCGCCTGGTAGCGCAGCTCGGCGAGTTCGTCGGAGACGAGTTCGCGGCTCCAGGCGAAGTAATCCATGATGCCGCGCATGGCTTCGAAGGAGGGCTCGTAGCCCCACACCGCGTCGAGTCCTTCGGTGATCGCGAAGGGCACGCCCACCGAACCCATCAGCACCAGCCGGCGCACCCGCTGGGGGGCGCGGATCGCCAGCGCCATGGCCAGCGCGCCGCCGAAGGAGTTGCCGACGAGGTCGACCTGTTCGAGCCCGAGGGCGTCGAGGAGGTCGAGGGCCTGCTGAACCCAGGTGTCCATGCTGTACTGGATGCCGGCCGGACGGTCGGTGTAGCCGAAGCCCACCATGTCCGGCGCGATCACGCGGTGGTCCTTCGCCAGCGCGGGGATCACCAGCCGCCAGTTGGCCCAGGCGGAAACGCCCGGGCCCGAGCCGTGGATCAGCAGCACCGGAGCGCCGCTGCCCACGTCATGGACGTTGGTCTCGAAGCCGCCGGTGCGGACGCGCCTGCCGATTTCGGGATTCTGAGTCATCGCTGATCGCTCAGTACTTGACCATCACGTTGCGCAGCTCGGTGTAGAACTCCAGCGAGTGCACGCCGCCTTCACGGCCGATGCCGGACTGCTTGGAGCCGCCGAACGGGGTGCGCAGGTCACGCAGGAACCAGCTGTTGACCCAGCACAGGCCCACTTCGATGGCGTTGGCCAGGCGCATGGCGCGGCTGATGTCCTGGGTGTGGATGGAGGTGGCGAGGCCGTAGCGGTTGGCGTTGACCTTGTTCAGCACTTCTTCTTCGCTGTCGAACGGGCTGATGTGGCAGCACGGCCCGAAGATTTCTTCGGTGACGACGGTGGCGGTTTCGGGCAGGCCGGTCCAGATGGTGGGCTGAACCCAGCAGCCGTCCTTCAGGTCGTCCGGCATGTCGGGGATGCCGCCGCCGAAGACGATGTTGGCGCCTTCTTCCTTGGCCTTGGCGTACATGCCCAGCACCTTGGCCTGGTGCTTCTTGCTGACCAGCGGGCCGATCTTGGTGTCGTGGTCGAAGGGACGGCCGGGCTTCATGGTCTCGGCCTTTTCCTTCAGGGCGGCGACGAACTTGTCGAAGATCGGGCGCTCGACGTACACGCGCTCGGTGCCCAGGCACACCTGGCCGGCGTTCTCGAAGCAGGAGCGGGTGACGGTGGCGACGGCGTTGTCGAAGTCGGCATCGGCAAACACGACGGCGGCGTTCTTGCCGCCCAGTTCCAGCGACACCGGGCGGATGCCGACGGCGGCGGCCTGCATGATCGCGGTGCCGGTGCGGGTCTCGCCGGTGAAGGTGATGCCGTTCACGTCCGGGTGGGCGGTGAGGAAGGAGCCGGCGGAATTCACGCCGTAGCCGTTCACCACGTTGTACACGCCGGGGGGTACGCCAACCTTGTTCATCACTTCACCCAGCAGGGTGGCGGTGCTGGGGGTGTCTTCGGACGGCTTGACGACGACGGTGTTGCCACAGGCGAGCGCCGGGCCGGCCTTCCAGGTCATCAGCAGCAGCGGCAGGTTCCACGGGCAGATGATGCCGATGACGCCGCGCGGGGTGCGCACGCCGTAGGAGCGGGCAGTCTTGCCGTCCGGGGTGCGCATCTCGAAGGATTCGGTGGACACGTTCTTGATCGTGTCGGTGAAGATCTTGAAGTTGGCCGCGCCGCGCGGGATGTCGATGTGCGAGGCGAGGTGGGCCGGCTTGCCGGTGTCGGCGATCTCGGCCTGCAGGAAGTCATCGAAGCGGTTGTTGATCTCGGCGACGATGGCGTCGAGCATGGCGCAGCGCTCGACCACCGACAGCTTGCCCCAGGGGCCCTTCAGGGCGGCCTTGGCGGCGGCGACGGCGGCGTCCACTTCGGGCTGGCCGGCTTCATAGACCATGCCGATCAGCGAGTTGTCGACCGGGTTGCGCTTCTCGTAGGTCTTGCCGCTGAGGTTGGTGACGTACTCACCGTTGATGAAATTCTTGATCTCTTTCATGTCGTACTCTCTTTTTAGTGGTGTCTCGGCCCTGCTCACCGCTGTGCTCCGCATCGACCGGCTGTTCATCCATCGGTAAGGCAGTGAGCGTGAAAGGATTCACGTTCGATAGCATAGCCTATTTTTCCGATATTTTATAAAAATCTCGATATTTTTTTGAGGCGGATCAGAAGGAAAAAACCGCGCATCGGAGGCCGGTGCGCGGTCGGTGTTTCGGATCAGGTGAACACGCTCAGGAAGGCTTCGTTCAGCTTGCGATCGTGGTAGAAGATCGCCGGTCCGAGGGACTCGTCGTACCAGGTGATGGGCGGCTTGTCCGGGTAGTAGATGTAACCACCGGCGAAGACTTCGTTGCGGTTGCCCGACGGGTCGAAGAAGTAGATCGTCTCGCCGCGGGTGATGCCGTGACGGGTCGGGCCGATGTCGATGGAGGTCTTGGTGCGGGACAGGATGTCGCCGGCACGCAGGACCTGCTCCCAGCTGCGCAGTTCGAACGAGGCGTGGTGGAACTTGCCCTTCACCGGCTGGCGGATGAAGGCCACGTCGTGGGCCTTGTTCGAGCAGGACAGGAAGGCGCCGATCATGAAGTCCTTGTTTTCGGCAAGGCAGACCTTCTCGGCGAGGCCGAAGCCCAGCACTTCCATGAACAGCTTGACGGTGCCGTCGAGGTCGTCGCCGTAGAGCAGGCAGTGGTCGAAACGCGACGGGGCGATGCCCTTCAGGTTGTCGGGCCACGGGTCCGGGTTGACGTCCTGCCCGTCGGTGCCGCAGTTGTTGCCGACGATGTCCTTTTGAGCGTACAGCTCCATCACGTGGCCGGTGGGCACCGTGAAGCGGAAGCGTTCGCCGGTGGCGAGCAGCTCGCCGGCGGGAACCCAGCTGAGGTCGGTGGCGAGGCCGGATGCTTCCACATCGGCGGCCAGCTTCTTGAGGGTGGCTGGGGAGTCAACCTTCCAGCCCATGTAATCCATGCCGGCTTCGTCGGCTTCACGCAGGATCACGCTGCTGTGGTCCTGTTCGTCCCACCCCTTGAGGTAGACGCGGTTCTGGGCGTCGCGGGCGACTTCGATGAGGCCGAGCACGTCGCGGTAATGCTTGACGGCCGGTTCCAGTTCGAGCACGCGGATCGAGACGTGCCCGGGGCGCAATACGCCGGTGAGTGCCATTCAATATCTCCTCTTCGGGTTGATTTATGTGCGTCGTCGCCTGAAACCCGAAACCGGGCGATCGACTTGTACCGGTCGGGCTGCGTGTGCAGTCCCTCGGCTGTTTCGACCCGTAGGTCGCTCTGCGGGTGAAGCATCTCTTGCTGCTTGTGCGCGCAAAAACGTGCACGCCCCATAGCATAGCCAAAAGTCTCAAAATTTATCAGCAATATCGATATTTTTTGAGGGGACGCACTGCCGCGGGTTGGGCGGCGAAGCCCGCGCCGGGGTGTCGGCCTGTTCGGGGCCACCGGCAACGCGGGGTTTGCGGGCCCCGGCACCGTGTCGGTGGTCGGGGCGCTGCGGGTGGATCAGTGGGCGGTGGCCGAGCGGCTGGTGTTGATGAGCGCCACGGAGATCAGGGCGATCACGGCCGGGACGGCGATGGCCATGAAGTTCTGTTCGAGCGGGAGCTTCATGCCCACCAGGATGCCGATCACGATCGGGGCCAGGATTGCGCCGCTGCGTCCCACGCCAGAAGCCCACCCGATGCCGGTGGAGCGCACCGACATCGGGTAGTACTGACCCACATAAGCGTAGGTCAGGATCTGGGTGCCGATGGTCGAGGCGCCAGCCAGGCCCACCAGGATGAACAGCACCTCGGTCGGCACCTTGTAGCCAAGCAGCGTGATCGACACCGCGGCGAGCGCGTAGAAGCCGAGGAGCACGTACTTGATGTGAAAACGGTCGGCCAGCCAGCCGCCACCGATGGCTCCGATCATCGCGCCGAAGTTGAGCACGAGCACGAAGGTGAGGGCGGAGCCGAGGCTGTAGCCGGCGCTGGCCATGAGCTTGGTGAGCCAGGAGCTGAGGGCATACACCATGAACAGGCACATGAAGAAGGTGACCCAGAACATCAGCGTCGAGAAGCCACGGCCCTCCTGGAACAGCTTGCCGATCGGCGCGCCGTGGGCCTTGTGGGCGGCGGGCAGCGCGAACTCGTCGGAGGCCGACGGGGTGTAGCTCGGCTCGAGGCGCTGGACGATGGCCTTGAGCTCGTCGAAGCGGCCGGTCTTGACCAGGAAGGGCATCGATTCGGGCAGCGACTTGAGCACGAAGGGGATCAGCACCATGGGCGTCGCGGCGGCGAAGAACACATAGGACCAGCCATAGCTTTCGATCAGGCCCTTGCCGAGCACCGCGGCGAGCATGCCGCCCACCGCGTAGCCGCTGAACATCAGGGTGACCAGCGTGCTGCGCATCTTGCGGGGCGAGTACTCGGTCATCTGGGCGACGACGTTGGGCATCACGCCGCCGATGCCGAGGCCGGCGAGGAAGCGGGTGATGCTGAAGCTGACCGGGTCGGTGGTGAGGCCGGCGGCGGCGGTGAAGGCGCTGAACAGCACGATGCAGATCACGATGGCCCAGCGGCGGCCGATCTTGTCGGCGATGGTGCCGAGAAAGATCGCGCCGAACATCATGCCGAACAGGGCCGAGCTGACCATGTAGCCCGCGGTGGCGGGGGTGACGCCCATCTCCTTCATGATCGACGGGAGGGCGATGCCGGCCACTGCAAGATCGTAGCCGTCAAAGATGATGATGAGCGCGCACCAGAACAGGACGATGCCGTGGAAGCCGTTGAACTTGGCGTGGTCCGACAGGTGGTGGATGTCTACTTGGGCCATTTGTCTCTCGATTTATGTAGTTATGGGCTGGCGGGTATGGGACGCCGGGGTAATGGCTTCAGCCGAGGTCGCCGCCACCGACCGGGATGATCGTCCCGGTGATGTAGGCGGACTCGTCCGAGGCCAGGAAGAGGATCGGGGCGACCTGCTCGTCGATCGTGCCGTAGCGGTGCATCAGGCTGGAGTCGATGGTCTGGTCGATGACGCCCTGGTACCACTCGGTTTCCTGCGCGGTGGGCGGCTCGGCGTTGCGCGGAATGCGCCGGGGCGGGGCTTCGGTGCCGCCGGGGGCGGTGGCGTTGATGCGGATGCCGTCCTTGGTGTGCTCCATGGCGATGGAGGCGGTGAGCGCATTCACGCCGCCCTTGGCCGCCGAGTAGGGCACGCGATGCACGCCGCGGGTGGCGATCGACGAGACGTTCACGATCACGCCCTTCTTCTGGGCCAGCATGGCCGGCAGCACGGCGCGGCAGCACCACAGGGTGGGGAATAGCGAGCGGCGGATCTCGGCTTCGATCTGGGCTTCTTCGTAGAACTCGAAGGGCTTGGCCCAGATGGTGCCGCCCACGTTGTTGATGAGCACGTCGATGCGCTTGTGCTTCTTGAGGGCGGCGTCCATCACCGACTGGGCGCCGGCGAAGGTTTCCAGATCCGCCTGCACGGCGATGGCCTTGCCACCGGCGTCCTTGATCTCGGCAACGACGTCCTTCACCAGTCGACGGCCACCACGGCGCCGCCTTCGGCGGCCACCTGCATGGCCACGCCGCGACCGATGCCCTGGGCGGCGCCGGTGACGATGACGACCTTCTTCTTGAATCGGTTTGCGCCGGCCATGTCAGTGGGCTCCTGCGGTGGACGACGAGAATTTCTCGAAGTGGAAGCTGTTGGGGGTGACGCCGGCGCCGTCCATCCACTTGCGCACGCCTTCGACCATCGGCGGGGGGCCGCAGACGTATACGTCCACGTTGCCGTCGTGGAGCTGGGCGGGGGCGAGGTGGTCGGTGACGTAGCCGGTCTTCGGGTGGCCGCTGGCCGGATCGACGACGACGGTGAAGAAGTCGAAGCCGGGGATGGCGGCCTTGAGGGCGGCCAGGGTTTCCAGCTCGACGAGGTCGTCGTTGGTGTTGACGCCGTAGGCCAGCAGGATCGGCTGGGCGGGCGGGTTGTTCTGGAGGGCCAGCAGCATCGACAGGAACGGGGCGAGGCCGGTGCCGCCGGCGAGCATCAGCACGGGGCGCTCGACCGGGCGCAGGTAGAAGCTGCCGAAGGGGCCGGTGAAGCTCATGGTGTCGCCGACGTTGGCCTTCTGGCGCATGAAGGTGCTCATCAGGCCGTTGGGCACGTCGCGGATCAGGAAGCTGACGCCGGTCTGGTTGGGGGCGCTGCTGAAGGAGTAGGCGCGGGTTTCCTGGGTGCCGGGGACGACGAGGTTCACGTACTGGCCGGGCAGGAAGGAGATCGCCTTGTCGGCTTCGAGCTTGAAGGAGACGGTGGTCGGCGAGTTGCGGTCGATCTCGGTGAGGGTGGCGTTGTGGGTGGCCACTTCGGTCTTGCACGCGGCAGACGAGGCCGGGATGCGGATCACGCAGTCGGAGGCCGGCTTCATCTGGCAGGTGAGGATGTAGCCCTGGGAAGCCTCTTCGTCGGTGAGGGCGTCTTCAATATAGACACCCTGGGTGTAGGTACCGCTCTCGCAGTGGCATTTGCAGGTGCCGCAGGCGCCGTCGCGGCAGTCGAGCGGGATGTTGATCTTGGCGCGGTAGGCTGCGTCGGCCACCAGTTCGTCGGCGTCGCACTGGATGATGCGGGTGACCCCGTCTTCGAATTGCAGGGCGATGTTGTACGGCATGGAGTTGTCCTTCTCTGCGAGGGTGGTGCTCGGCCCGCCCGGAGGCGGGCCGTCGTCGATCAATGAATCAGATGTGGTAGATGTCCAGAACGTGGTGGATGTAGTCGTTCTTCAGGACCACGTACTTCTTCTTGATCAGGGGCTTCTCGCCGGACGTGTCGAGCGTGTACTCGGAGTAGCCGAAGTAGGTGTCGAGGATGTCGTAGCGGAAGCTGTGGGTCGCCCAGTTGAAACGGACCTTGGCGCTCGTCTCGTCCTGCGCCAGCACCTCGAGGTTGGTGATGAGGTGGCAGTGGCGGGTGTCCGGGATGGTGGCGCTGGAGCGGTCGGTCTCGATCCGGAAGACGCGGTCTTCGAGGCCCTGCTTGTTGGCGTAGTAGATCAGCGAGACCTGGCTGTGCGGGTCGTCGGTCAGGGTGTCGTCGTCATCCCACGACGGCATCCAGAACTCCACGTCGTCGGCGTAGAACGACAGCCAGTCGTTCCAGCGGCGCTCATCGAGGGCGCGGGCTTCTTGAAAGACAAAGGCTTGGATGGCTTCGTAGGACAGCATTAGTTGGCTCCGTTTTCTTGTTCAGCGAGGATGGCTTTCTTCATGACTTCGACCCAGTACTGGTGCTGCATCACGTACAGGCCTTCGTCCTCGGTCTTGACGCCCGACAGTTCCGGCTTGAGGCCGATCAGGTCGGCGCTCTCGTCCGGGCCTTGAACCCAGTGGGTGGCGCCGCGGGTCATGTCGTTCCACTTGACGATGCGGGCGTTGAAGCCGTGCTGGCAGGAGCGGAACTCTTCCAGATCGTCGGGGGTGGCCATGCCGGTGGCGTTGAAGAAGTCTTCGTACTGGCGCAGGCGGCGCTGGCGGGCTTCCGGGGCTTCGCCCTTCGGCGCGATGCAGTAGATGACGGCCTCGGTCTTGTCGACCGACAGGGGGCGCAGCACGCGGATCTGCGAGCTGAACTGGTCCATCAGGTACACGTTCGGGTACAGGCACAGGTTGCGCGACTTCTTCAGCATCCAGTCGGCGCGGGCTTCACCGAACTTCTCGATCCACTCGCCGCGCTTGCCCCACAGGGGACGGTCTTCGGGGTTGGCCCAGTTGGTCCACAGCAGCATGTGGCCGTTCTTGAACGAGTAGGAGCCGCCGCCCTGGCGAGCCCAGCCGCCGGCGCTCATCGCCTTGATGGTGTCCACCTTGCCGTCGGTGGTGCGGCGGCCCTGGGTGGCGGCGTAGTTCCAGTGGGTGGCGGTGACGTGGTAGCCGTCGGCGCCGTTCTCGGCCTGCAGCTTCCAGTTGGCGTCGAAGGTGTAGGCGCCGGAGCCGCGCAGGACTTCGATGCCGTCCGGGGCCTGGTCGACGATCATGTCGATGATCTTGGTGGCTTCGCCCAGGTGCTCGACGAGGGGCACGACGTCCGGGTTCAGCGAGCCGAACAGGAAGCCGCGGTAGCTTTCAAAGGCGCCCAGCTTGACCAGATCGTGGCTGCCTTCCTTGTTGAAGCACTCGGGGTAGCCGGCGTCCGGGTTCTGGTCCTTCACCTTGAGCAGCTTGCCGGCGTTGTTGAAGGTCCAGCCGTGGAACGGGCAGGTGAAGCTCGACTTGTTGCCCTTCTTGTGGCGGGCCAGGGTTGCGCCGCGGTGGGTGCAGGTGTTGGCCATGGCGTGCAGCTGCCCGTTCTTGTCGCGGGTGATGATCACCGGCTGACGGCCGACGTACAGGGTGTAGTAGTCGTTCGGGTTGGGGATCTGGCTTTCGTGGGCCATGAAGATCCAGTTGCCTTCGAAGATGTACTTCATCTCGAGCTCGAACAGCTCCTGGTCGGTGAAGGCCGCACGGTCGATGCGGTACACCTGTTTTGCCGGGTCCTCCTCCAGCATCGCTTCCAACTTCGAAATCTTGAGTTGGCTGTCTTGGGTGGTTTGGGTCACGCTGATCTCCTATCCATGGTCTAAATCGAGGGACTGCTTCGGGGTTTGGCTACCCACTTTTGTTTCGTCGCCCCAGGTGGCCGGCTGCCGTGTCGATCTGCGTCGATGGGGCCGGAACCTGGGCGGGGGAGTGGCTGCGAGCCTGGCTAGCGTCGGCGGTGCCCGGGCGGGGCGCTGCAAACGCGCGGGAAGTGCTGCATGGCTGTCTCCTTTTTTGTGCCTCTCTGGGGGCTTCAGGCGCATCCGGAACGGGTGTCGAGCATTTCGTTCAGTCGCGGCCTTCTGGGGAGTGATTTAGCAGGAGCTGTGCCACGAGCCGGGGCGCCGGAGCGGCCTGAGGAGGTATCCCCTTGTCGCATAAGGGTTGTTCCGTGGTGCGGAACCCCTTTCGCATGAAGGCAGGGTCAGGCGGGGCGAAGGGGGGGATGGGCGTTGTGAATCAAATGATTTAATGCGCCCATAAATATTGCAGCGCAATATGCATCAATGCGTGCATAGTCGGCTTCATGGCGTTGTTTCTTTCCCTCAAGCCGGCGTATCTTTAAAAGCTAAAGACCGAGTGCGCTGGCTCGAGCGGCCCGCTGCAACCGCAATAACGAGCATGAGGACGGAGACAAGATGAGAAGCAAGGCGTGCCAGACGCCCGGGGAGCAGGCATGAAGACCATCACCAGGACATCGCCGGCAGTGCGGGGAAAGCCGATCGTCGATCCCGAGTCGGTCGAGCACGACAAGGTTCGTTTTCCTGATTTTTCCGATCTGCTCGCCAGGTTGCGTTTCTCGACGAGCGACGGCCGCATCTGGCTGGACGACCAGCGCATGCTGCTCATTCACGCCAAGTCCCTCGGCACCCTGCGCCGCGAGATGATCGAAGCCCTCGGCATCGACGTTGCCCGTGGGTTCATGACGCGGATGGGCTATCACGCCGGCGTGCACGACGCCCAGATGGCGCGCAAGGTGCGGTCCCGCACGTCGCTGCGCGACATGTTCGTGGTTGGCCCGCAGATGCACTGCCTCGAGGGCATCGGCATCTCCGAGCCGGTCCGGCTGGAGTTCGACGTGGCCCGCGGCCAGCACTACGGCGAGTTCATCTGGACCAGCCAGGTCGAGGACGAAGAGCACATGCGCCACTTCCCCATCGGCAGCGAGCCCGCCTGCTGGATGCAGATCGGCTACGCGTCGGGTTTCTCGACCGAGTTCATGGGCCGTCAGGTGCTGTACCGGGAGGTTGAATGCCAGTCGATGGGCCATTCGGCCTGCCGTATCGTCGGCAAGCTGGTGGAGGAATGGGGCGAGGATGGCATCGAGGATCTTCGCTACATGATGCCCGAGACCCTCACCCAGCATCCGGCCCTGCCCGGCGGGCGCCCGGCCAGCGCGGTCGGTCGGCCGGCTGAGGAGGATGGACAGAAGAGCGGCCCGGTGGGCATCTCGCCCAGTTACGCTGCCGCCTTACATATGGTGAAGCGCGTCGCGCCCACCCAGGCGACCGTGCTCTTTCTTGGCGAGAGCGGGGTGGGCAAGGAAGTCTTCGCCCGCAACCTGCACCGCCTGAGCAATCGCAGCGACAAGCCCTTCGTCGCGATCAACTGTGCGGCGATTCCCGAGCAGTTGATCGAGTCCGAGCTCTTTGGTGTCGAGCGCGGCGCCTTCAGCGGCGCCATGCAGAGCCGGCCCGGCCGCTTCGAGCGCGCCGATGGCGGCACCCTGTTTCTCGATGAGATCGGCACCCTCAGCGCCATCGCCCAGGGCAAGCTGCTGCGGGTGCTGCAGGAAGGCGAAGTAGAGCGTCTTGGCGACACCTGCACCCGTCAGGTCGATGTGCGGGTGATCGCCGCGACCAACGTCGATCTGCGCGAGGAGGTGCGCGCGGGGCGTTTCCGCGAAGACCTGTTCTTCCGCCTCAATGTGTTCCCGATCCGCATCTCGCCGCTGCGCGAGCGCCGGGAAGACATCCCGCTGCTGATGACCCACTTCCTCACCAAGTTCAACCGGCTGCACGGGCGCCATCTCACCGGCTTCACCCAGCGGGCGGTGGATGCCATGCTTTCTTACGACTGGCCGGGCAACGTCCGCGAGATCGAGAACGTCATCGAGCGGGGCGCGATCCTCGCGCCAGAGAACGGCGCCATCGATTCGCCGCACCTGTTTACCAGTGGCGAGCAGTTTGGCGAGCAGCGCTTTGAAGTGGGCCGGGAGGGGCGCCTGGTGGCGAGTGATCCTGCGTCGCTCGTCTCGGGGCCGGATCAGACCTGCGAATTCGACCGGGTCAGCCGCGGCGTGAACAATCTGCTGCTGGGTGATGGCAACGAGTGCGAGAACGTCTCTCTCGACGAAATCGAGACCCTGCTACTCAAGCGGGCGATCGAGCGGGCCGGGGGCAACATTGCGGCGGCAGCGCGTCTGCTGGGCATCACCCGGCCACAGATGGTGTACCGGCTGAAGAGCCGCGGCATCGTTCATGAGGGCGACTGACGTCTGTTTTGAATTAATTTCCCCAAACCTCTTGACGCATTCTGATAGTTCTTTATAATTCGGCCCTCTTCGCAGCGCAGTTGTTCAGCGCGGTGAAGGGGGAAGTAGGCCGGAGGATTGGTTGCTTCTGCGCAGTCAGGTGTTTTCAGCGAGGTTTAAAAAGATTTCGCGAAATGCTTGACAGGGTTTAAAAGCTCTGTATAATGCGCACCTCTTCGCTGCAGCGCGCAGCGGTTCTTTAAAA
>JAKLLO010000003.1 GCA_023150095.1 Zoogloea sp.
GGGTGCCGGCTTCAAGTTCTTCAAGCGTTGTTGTTATACGTTGTTACGGCGTCGGGTGAGGCCGGCCAGCGCGAGGCCGGTCAGCACCAGCGCGGGAATCGCGGGTTCGGGAACCGTCGAGGCAGCCACGTTGAGGGCCACGATGTCGTTGGCGCACAGCATCGTCCACTGGATGCTGAAGGCTTCGGACGGGTTCAAGCCCTGCCAGTGGCTGCCGAATGCATCCACCGGAATCTCCACTTCATAGAACCAGTGGTTGCCACCCAGAATGCCCATGTTGGTGAAGGCATTTGAGATCGCGACGCTGGCGTTACCCACGTCGGTGCCGCTGGCCACCTTGGTGACGTAGGGCGAGGCTTCCGGGGCGAATACGCCGGGGGCGCTCCACAGGCCGGTGGACCAGTTGGCGTTGGTGGTGGCGACCACGTCGCCGCGCAGCAGGGTGGCGCTGCGGTTGGCGGTGAGGATGCCGAAGTCCCAGCTGCCGTTCCGGCCAAAATCGATGGCGATGTCGCCGCGGCCGTAGCTGTTGCTGGTGGTGGCGGTGCTGGGGTCGTGGCCGGTGACGACGCCCACGTCGAGGTAGGTCTTGCCGTCGGCCTTGGTCTGCCAGGTGACGTAGATGGCTTCGGCGTCGTAGGCCTGGCCGCCCCAGCCGGGGCTCAGGAAGCCGCTCGTTGCATCGCTCTGGTCTTCGACGGCGTAGTTGATACCGGTCTTGGGCGTCCAGCCGGCGGTGCTGCCGTTGTTGGTGATGCCCCAGTCGGTGAAGTTGCCGTCGATCGTCACGCTGGCGGCGGTAGCGGCAAACGGGGCGGCGAGGGTACAGGTGACGGCGAGGCCGGCGAGGAGGTTCTTTCTCATGATGCACACCAAACTGGATGGGATGGCGGCGAGAATAGGTGTGCGGCAGCGTAAAGCCTGCGGCACTTCCTCACGGATTACGGGTGGGTTTAGGGGAAAGAACAGGCGGATGAGACGGGTATCACATCCGCCTGAAAGCGCGGTGTTTCCCTCGGGGTGGGTTTTGCATTCCGGGGTGCGTCACGCCACCGGAGCCCGAGGGGGCACGCGGGGAGGTCAAACGAGCATGCAGTTTCCGAGGTGACCACGCAGGTCGGGTTCGGAGGTCTTGGTGTAGTCCTTTTCGAGCCGGTCGGTGATCATCTGGGCGGTGGGGCCGTCGAGGTTGGCGTTGATCATGCCCATGAACGACGGTGGCGCCACGAGGATCGCGCGGGCGAATTCGTTGCGGCTGCGGCCGAGGTAAAGCTCCTTCGCGAGGGCCTGGGCAAACTGCTTGGCGGCGTTGAGCTTGGGTGGGGTCTGTTGTTCCCGGGCGCCGTGGCCGCTGCCGCTGGCCTGCATCTGGCCGGCGCGGTCGGACGAGAGCTCGGCATTTTTCATGCGGCTTTCGGGATGGACGAGTTCCTTTACGAGCTTGAGTCCCTGCTTGGGACCGAAGTTTGCATACAGTCGGGCGAGGCTTGCGTTGGCTACCAGAATCCACGTAATGGCCATGAATCACTCTCCACATTGTCGGAAATGCCACAGCGGCTTAGTCACTTTAGACAGCGCCCGGCCAACTAGCAAAGTTTTGTTTCAGCAATGCTATTCAGGTGATCCGGGCTGCCCTTCGCGGGTCGCTGGCGACTGGCGGTAATAGCGGGAGAGCTGGGTGTAGACGTCCGGGTATTCGTGGCGGAGCAGGCTCGGCGTCTCGAAGAAGGCCTCGCTCATCACCGCGAAGAATTCCGACGGATGGTCGGCGCCGTAGGGGTCGAGGGCGGTGTCCTCGCCGTCGTCCACCCGCCGGCAGAAGTCGTCGTAGGCCGGCTGGAAGGCGGCGGCCCAGGCTTCGGGGCTCATGTCGGGGGGCAGGGCGGGGAAGCCATCCACCTCGCCATTGCCCATGTCGAGCTTGTGGGCGAATTCGTGGATCACCACGTTGATGCCGTCGAGGGCGCCCGTGTCTTCGGACCACGAAAGGATCACCGGCCCGCCTTCCCAGGCTTCGCCGAGCACCTCGTCGTCGTATTCGTGCACCACGCCGTCTTCGTCGGTGAAACTGCGGGGGATCACGAAATCGCCCGGATACACCACGATGCCGATCCATCCGGCGTAGGCGTCGAGGCCGATGTGCAGCACCGGCAGGCAGGCCTGCAGGGCGATGGAGAGGAGCATGTCGTCGGTGACGACGAGGCCTTCGGCGCCGTGGACTTCCTTTTCGGCCAGGAACTCCAGCGCCATCTGGCGCAGGGTGGGCAACTCGTCGGGCGGCAGGTAGGCGAGGAAGGGCAGGCCGGCTTCGACGCGGCTCCACTGCTCGGGCGGAACCTGCATGCGGCTGGCGGCGCGGCGCCGGCGCCATTTTCGGAAGGCTGAGAACATCGGGGGAAATCGCTGGTCGAAGGGCTGGCTTTCGGCGGGATGGGTGTGCCGCCCGTCACCGCCGGTACGATCAAGATCAAACGCTGCAATGGCAGCCTATAGGATAATGTCGGCATGGTCGCCGTTACGCATTCGATTTCCCAGTCCGCATCCGCATCCTCCGCCCTCGCGCTGCTGAGTGAAGGATTGCTTCCCGAAGACGTCCGCCGGGTTGCCGAGGCCCATGAGTGGGCCCAGGCGCTGTATGCCGATCGCAGCCTCGGCACCCGCGAACCGGTGTGGCCCCACGCCCTCGGTACGGCGCTCATCGTGGCTTCGCTGCGCCTCGACGCCGACGCGCGGATCGCCGCGCTGTGCTTTGCGGTGGGCGACGTGCTGCTCCATCCCACCGACGAGATCACGCTGCGTTTTGGCGATACCGTCGCGCGGCTGGTGGATGGCCTGCGCCGCCTCAATGGCCTGCGCGTCATCACCCGCATGACCACCACCACCAGCGCCCCCGAGATCCGCGCCCAGAGCGAGGTGCTGCGCAAGATGCTGCTGGCGATGGTCGAGGACATCCGCGTGGTGCTGCTGCGGGTGGCGTCGCGTACGCAAACGCTGCGCTACTTCACCGATCACCCGGGCGTGATCCGCGAATCCATCGCCCGCGAGAGCCTCGACATCTACGCGCCGCTGGCCAACCGGCTGGGCATCTGGCAGCTCAAGTGGGAGCTGGAGGATCTGTCCTTCCGCTTCCTCGAGCCCGAGACCTACAAGCGCATCGCCCGGATGCTCGACGAGCGGCGGGTTGAGCGCGAGCAGTTCATCGTCGACGCCGTGGCGCGCCTGAAGAACGAGGTCGCGGCCATCGGGATCAAGGCCGAGGTCTATGGCCGGCCCAAGCACATCTACAGCATCTACAACAAGATGCGCGCCAAGCGGCTGGATTTCTCGCAGATCTTCGACGTGCGCGCCCTGCGCGTGCTGGTGGACGAGGTGAAGGACTGCTACGCGGTGCTGGGCATCGTGCACCAGATCTGGACGCCGATCCCCAAGGAGTTCGACGACTACATCTCGATGCCCAAGGGCAACAACTACCAGTCACTGCACACCGCGGTGTATGCCGCTGACGGCCGCTCGCTGGAAGTCCAGATCCGCACCCACGGCATGCACAACCACGCCGAGCTGGGCGTGGCGGCCCACTGGCGCTACAAGGAAGGCAGCGGCAACGCCGCCAATGCCGACTACGATGAGAAGATCGCGCTGCTGCGCAGCCTGCTGTCGTGGCGCGACGAGGTGACCGACGCGGCCGACTGGGTCGAGCAGTTCAAGCGCGCCTCGCTGGACGACACGATCTACGTGCTGACGCCGCAGGGCCGCGTGATCGACATGCCCCGCGGCGCCACGCCGATCGACTTCGCCTACCGGGTGCACACCGATCTGGGCCACCGCTGCCGGGGCGCCAAGGTCAATGGCCAGCTGGTCACCCTCAACACGCCCCTCGAAAACGGCCAGACGGTGGAGATCATGTCCACCAAGGAAGGCGGGCCGTCCCGCGACTGGCTCAACCCGCAGCAGGGCTACGTGGCCACGCCCCGGGCCAAACAGAAGATCAAGCAGTACTTCAGCGCCCTCGAAGAAGAGGAAATGCTGGTCCGCGGGCGCAGCGTGCTGGTCAAGGAAATCCAGCGCGAAGGCCACGGCCAGGCCAACATCGACGAACTCGCCACGCGGCTGGGCTTCAAGAACGCCGAGGCGCTGTTCATCGCTGCCGGGCGCGGCGAGGTGGGCCCGCGGGCGATCCAGACCGCCCTGCGCGGCGCCGACGCCAACGAAGCCACCACCGAGGAGCCCGAGGTCGTCATCGGCAAGAGCCACGCGGGCGATGCGGGCGACACCATCCTCATCGTCGGTGTCGGCAAGCTGATGACCTCGCTGGGCCGCTGCTGCAAGCCGGCGCCGCCGGACGCGATCCAGGGCTACGTCACCCGCGGCCGTGGCGTGTCGATCCACCGGGTCGAATGCCGCGACTTCCAGTCCCTCGTCAAGCGCCATCCCGAGCGCCTGGTGAGCGCCGAGTGGGGCGGCTCCGGCCGTGCCGGGGCGGCCAAGGACGCCGTGTTCCCGGTGGATATCCTGGTCCATGCGATGGACCGTCAGGGCCTGCTGCGCGACATCTCCGAGGTGCTTTCGAAGGAGAAGCTCAACGTGATCGCCGTGAACACCCTCAGCCGCAAGGGTTCGGCGCGGATGCGCTTCACCCTCGAGGTGCAGGGCGTGCAGCAGATCCAGCGGGCGCTCACCCTGATCCGCGAAGTGAAGGGCGTGACCGACGTGGAGCGCGGCTGACCGATGACGGGCAGCACCGGCATGGACCGCCACCACTTTGCGTGGCTGTCGATCGCGGCGGCCGTCTCGACCATCGCCTTCAAGGCCTTTGCGTGGTGGATCACCGGTTCGGTCGGGCTGCTGTCGGATGCGCTGGAATCCTTCGTCAATCTGGCCGGCGCGTCGTTCGCGCTGTGGATGATCATCGTCACCCGGGCGCCGGCGGATCGTCAGCACCCGTTCGGCCATGGCAAGGCCGAGTACTTTTCCAGCGGCTTCGAAGGCATCCTGATCCTCGGCGCCTCAGTCGGCATCATCTGGGCCGGCGCCGAAAGGCTGATCCAGCCGAAGCCCATCGAATCGGCAGGCTGGGGCCTGGCGTGGTCCGCGGTGGCGACGGCGGTCAATCTGGTGGTCGCCCGGGTGCTCGGGCGGGCTAGTGAGCGCTTCAACTCCATCGCCCTCAAGGCCGATTCCCGTCACCTGATGACCGACGTATGGACATCCGTCGGCGTGATCGCCGGCGTCGGGCTGGTGGCGGCCACCGGCTGGCTGATCCTCGATCCGCTGATCGCCATCGCGGTGGGCCTCAACATCACCCGCGAGGCCGTGCGGCTGGTGCGCGAATCCGTCGATGGGCTGATGGATCGCAGCCTCGAACCCGATGCGCTGGCCCGCGCCGAAGCCGTGCTCGACACCTTCCGTGCCCGCAGCGTGGGCTACCGTGATCTGCGCACCCGGCGGGCCGGCGTGTCGGCCTTCGTGCAGCTCACGGTGCTGGTGCCGGGCGAATGGACGGTGCGAGAAGGCCATTCGCTGCTGGACGAAATAGAATCCGCCCTTGCCGGGGTGTTGCCCGGCACCGAGGTGACGACCCACCTCGAACCTCTTCCCTGAATTCAACTGGTTGCGCCTGCATCATGATTTTCGTGTTGTCTCCCGCCAAGGCCCTCGATTACGAGTCGCCCCTCGCCACGCCCCGTCACACCCAGCCCGACTACCTCGACGATGCCGCCGAGCTGATCGCCGGCCTGCGTGAGCTCTCCCACGCCCAGGTGGCCGAGCTGATGAGCCTGTCCGATCAGCTCGCCGCCCTCAACGTGGCCCGCTACGCCGAGTGGGCCCGCCCGTTCTCGCCCGACAACGCCCGCCCGGCGGTGCTCGCCTTCAACGGCGATGTTTACGACGGCCTTGACGCCCGCACGCTCACCGAGGCCCAGCTCGACTACGCCCAGCGCCACCTGCGCATCCTCTCCGGGCTTTACGGCCTGCTGCGACCGCTGGATCTGATGCAGGCCTACCGCCTCGAGATGGGCACCCGCTTCAAGAACCCCCGCGGCAAGGATCTGTACGCCTTCTGGGGCATGACCCAGACCGACGCCCTCAGCCGCCTGCTGGAGGGCGAGGCCGACGCCGGCCGCGAGCCGGTGCTGGTCAATCTGGCCTCCGAGGAATACTTCAAGTCGGTCAAGCCCGCCAAGCTCAAGGGGCGGTTGCTCAATGTGGCCTTTGAAGACTGGAAGGGCGGCCGCTACAAGATCATCAGCTTCTACGCCAAGCGCGCCCGCGGCCTGATGGCTCGCCACGCCATCACCCACGGCGTCGAGGCGGTGGAGCAGCTCAAGGATTTCAACAGCGACGGCTACGCCTTCGCGCCCGAGGCCTCCGACGAAGGCCACTGGGTCTTCCGCCGGCGGCTCGACTGAGGAGGGCAGGGCAGATGGCATCTCCCGAAAAGGCGGCCGCGCTGGCTCGCATGAAGCTCCTCGCCACCGGGCTGCTGGTGGCCGTCACGGTGCTGTTCGTCTTCGCCCGCCGCGAAGGGCTGCCCTGGCTGGCGGCCTTCGCCGAGGCGGCGATGATCGGTGCGCTGGCCGACTGGTTTGCGGTGGTGGCGCTGTTCCGCCGCCCGCTGGGCCTGCCGATTCCCCACACGGCGATCCTGCCGCGCAACAAGGCGCGGCTGGCCGACAACCTGGCGGTGTTCATCCGAGACAAGTTCCTCGACACCCATTCCCTCGTCGGCCGCCTGCGCGCCGCCAACCCGGCCGAGCGCATCGCCACGTGGCTGCAGGACGAGCGCAACGCCCGCCTGCTGGCCGACCGGCTGGCGGTGGTGGCGGTCCAGTCGCTGGACTTCATGGACGACAAGCGGGTGCGTCGGCTGGTGCTCCACGCCCTGCGTCGCCGCGCGGGCGATCTTGATCTGGCCGGCACCGTGGGTCGCGTCCTCAACCTGCTCACCGAGGATCGCCGCCATCAGGGCCTGCTCGACGACGGCCTCCACAAGCTGGCCGACTGGCTCGGTCAGCCTGGCGTGCAGCAGGGTTTTGCGGGCATGATCGTGGACGTGGCGAACAAGGAATACCCAAAGATCGTCGCCATGCTGGGTCTCGTGGGCATCAACCCGGCCGAGCTCGGCGAGAAGGTCGCCAACGGCATCGTGACCGGGGTGAACGGCCTGCTCGACGAAGTGGCCAACGACCCGAACCACCCGCGCCGCGCGGCCTTCGACGAAGTGATCCACCGCTACATCGAGCGCCTCCAGCACGACGAGGGCTTCCGCGCCCGCATCGAGCAGGCCAAGCGCGATTTCCTCGCCCATCCGGGCGTCGGCACCTATCTGCAAGGCCTGTGGGCAGACCTGCGCGGCTGGCTGGCGACCGATCTCGGCAAGCCGGATTCCCGCGTGCGCCGCAAGATCGCCTCGGCCGCCAGCGCCATCGGCGCCAGCCTCGCCACCAACCCGGCGCTGCGGGATTCGGTCAATGAGCACATCGAGCAGAGCGTCGAAGCCCTGGCGCCCGAGCTGCGCGAAGGGCTGTCGCGCCATATCGCCGGCACCGTGCGGGCCTGGAACGACGAAGATCTGGTGCGCGAGATCGAGCAGAGCGTCGGCCGCGACCTGCAGTTCATCCGGCTCAACGGCACCCTCGTCGGCGGCCTGATCGGCCTCGTGCTGTACGCCGTCACCCACCTCATCAGCTGATTTCCGCCCCGCCATGACCCTCCGCATCAGCAGCAATTTCGACGCCGGCGCCATCGAGGTGCTGTCCATCGACCGCCCCGACGACATCCGCCTCCGCCTGCGGGCCGACCAGGGCGTGGGCGGGGATTCCACCTTCCGCCAGTGGTTCCACTTCCGGCTCCACGGTGCGGCTGGGCAGGACGTGCGCCTCGTCTTCGAGAACGCCGCCGACGCCGCCTACCCCGACGGCTGGCCCGGCTACCGCTGCGTGGCCTCCTACGACCGCCGCCACTGGTTCCGCATCGCCGGCACGCGCTATGAAAACGGCCAGCTGATCGTCGAGCACCGGCCCGAGCGCAACAGCATCTACTACGCCTACTTCGAGCCGTACTCCCACGAGCGTCACCTGGATCTTCTGGGCCGCGTCGAGATGTCGGCCTTTGCGTCGGTCACCAACCTGGGCGCCACCGTCGATGGGCGCGATCTCGATCTGGTCACCGTCGGCCGCGCCGGCCCGGGCAAGCAGCCGATCTGGATCATCGCCCGCCAGCATCCGGGCGAGAGCATGGCCGAGTGGTTCGTCGAAGGCCTGCTCGAACGCCTGCTCGACAACGCCGATCCGGTGGCCCGGCGCATTCGCGAGAAGGCCGTGCTGTACGTCGTGCCCAACATGAATCCGGATGGCGCGATCCGCGGCAACCTGCGCACGAATGCCGCGGGCGCCAACCTCAACCGCGAATGGCGCGACCCGAGCGCGCTGCGCAGCCCGGAAGTGCTGGCGGTGCGTGACGCGATGGAAGCGAGCGGCGTCGAGCTCTTCCTCGACATCCACGGCGACGAGGCGTTGCCCTACGTGTTCTTCTCGACCGCCGAGGAAGTGCCGGGCTTCTCTGACGCCCAGCGCGCCCGCCAGGCCCGCTTCGTCGAAGTCTTCCAGGCCGCCAGTCCGGATTTCCAGACCGAGCACGGCTATCTGGCCGGGCGTTTCCAGGACGAACTGCTGACTCTCGCCTCCAAGTGGGTCGCCCATCGTTTCGGCTGCGTTTCGATCACCCTCGAGATGCCCTTCAAGGACAACGCCAACCTGCCTGACGGCGTCACCGGCTGGAACGGCGAGCGTAGCAAGCGCCTCGGTGCGGCAATGCTCAACCCGATCCTGGCCCATCTGGCGGGCTGAAGCCAGCGCCAGTGCGGCGTGCGTCACGGGGTGCGCTTAAAGCTCCGCCTTCTCCTGTCGATATTCGATGCGTCCTCAACGTGTCCGGTCGGTGTCGCGCGCCCGTGTTTGGCGCGACGCCCGGTCTGCCTGGTGGAAAAGGTGGATTTCCGGGGTTCCGGCGGGTGACCAGATGATTTTCGAAATTATTTTGAAATCGTGTCATCCACCGCCGGATTCGATGCGTTAAGCGATCACAGGCGAGAGATCGCCGGATTTAACAGGAGAAGTCGATGGGCAGTTATTGCAACGAGTCCTACGCAGAGTTTCTGGATTCCCTCAAGGCCGCTGGTGTCGTCATCAGCAATGAAAGCGAAGTGCGTGAGCGTCTGGCCGAATGCCAGCGCTGGAGGACGGCTTTCATGACCCTGGCAGCCAACGGCCGGCAGCTTGGCATCGAGTTTTCGGTGGCAGGCGAGGGTGGTGATCCCCGTGCAGTGCAGCGCGTGATGGCTCAGCATGCATTCCCGGCCGAAAAGGAAGCTGCCTTCCTGGCCCAGCTGACCGCCCAGCGCTGAGCGCCACAGACCGACCCGGCACCCGCCGGGTCTGGTCACAGCATCTGGCCGATGCCCCCTTCACCCAGCGGTGAAGGGGGCATCGGCTTTTATGCGCCCTGAAAACATGCCCGCTGAAAGCCCGCCGGCGGGGATCCCCCGTGGGCCCGGGGCTGCGCAGGCGTGACAGGGTGCGCACCCGGCGGAGGGCGGGCTTAAAGTTTTTCGTTGCTGCGTCGTCAATACGAGGACGATATTCTCTAAGGACAGCGACCCTGAACGCCGTGTCTCAGGTCCCTTCTTCCAGCGTTTCTGCTATCGAAGTGCTCGCCCTTCAGGCGGCGGTGGTCTCGCACCCGCGTCTGGGGCCGGCCGCGACCGCCTTTGCTTCCGAACTGGCGACGCGGCTTGGTTGCGAGCGGGTGGCCGTCGGTTTCGTCGAAGATCGTTTTTCGCGGGTGGTTGCGCTGTCCCACGGCACGCTCGGCGAGGGCAGCACCGATACCCTGAGGACAATGGGCGCGGCGATGGACGAGGCGATCGAGCAGGCCGCGACCGTCATCGCGCCGGCGCCGCCCCATTTGCCGCCGCGCATCATCCTCGCCCACGACGAGTTCATCCGCCAGGAGGGGGGCGTTGTGTGCACCATTCCGATCGCGGTGCAGCATGAGCTGGTGGGAGCGGTGCTGCTGCAGTTCCGCCAGGGGAACGCGCCCGATCCGGCCGTGATGATGGAATGGGAGCACGCGGTGGCGCTGGTTGGCCCGGTGCTGCATTACATGCGCCACGGCGAGCGGCCCTGGCGCAAGCGCCTGCGGGATCATCTGCGGCGTGGCTGGGCGGCGCTGAAATCGCCCGCCGGCGATCGCCTGCGGCTGGGCCTGGGCGGCGCGCTGGTGGTGCTGATTGTCTTGCTGCTGGTGCCCTTCGAATACCGCGTTGGCGGCAATGCGCGGGTGGAGGGTGCGATCCAGCGGGTGCTGGTGGCGCCGGTCGATGGTTTCCTCAAGCGCAGCCTGGTTCGCCCGGGCGATCTGGTCAAATCCGGCCAGGTGCTGGCCGAACTGGCTGAACAGGATCTGCAGCTCGAGCGCAGCAGGTGGGCGAGCGAGCTTGCCCAGCACGAAAACGCCTACGGCGCCGCGATGGCGCGGGCTGACCGGGCCCAGCTGGTGATCAGCCAGGCCAAGGCCGAGGAGGCCCGTGCCCAGCTCGAGCTGGTGGACGAGCAGCTCGGGCGCATCCGCATCGAGGCGCCCTTCGACGGCGTCGTGATCCGTGGCGACCTCAGCCAGTCTCTCGGGGCGCCGGTGCAGCGGGGCGACGTGCTGCTGACGGTCGCGCCGCGGGAGCGTTTCCGCGTGATCGTCGAGGTGGATGAGCGGGACATTGCCCGCATCCGGGTGGGGCAGGCGGGGCATCTGGCCCTGTCGGCGCTGCCCTGGGACACCTTGCCGCTGGCGGTCACCCGCATCACGCCGATGGCCAGCGCGGTGGAGGGGCGCAACGTGTTCGAAGTTGAGGCGGCCCTGTCGGCCCAGCCGGATAACCTGCGCCCGGGGCTGCGCGGCGTGGCGAAGATTTCCGTTGGGCGCGAGCCCCTGGCGTGGGCCTGGACGCACCGGCTGATCGACTGGATGCGCATCGGCCTGTGGTCGTGGCTGGGGCACTGAGATGACCGGGCCGAGCGCCTTCAGCAGCCAGTGGTACCGGGTGGCCGGCCTGCACCCGAGCCTGCGCTCGCAGGTGCGGGTGCGCCGGCAGATCTACCGGGACGAGGTGTGGTACGTGCTTGCCGACCCGGTGAGCGGGCGCTTCCACCGGATGAACGCGGCGGCCTACGCCTTCGTCGGGCGCTGTGACGGCACCCGTACGGTGGACGCGCTGGCCGAGGCGATGCTCGCCGACGACCCCGACAAGGCGCTCACCCAGGACGAGATCGTGCAGCTGCTGGTGCAGCTCAACCAGCGCGGCTTGGTCCAATGCGAGGTGACGCCGGATGTGGAGGCGATCTTCCACCGCCATCACGAGGAGGCGCGCCAGGAGCGTCGCCTGGGGGTGAATCCGCTGGCCTTCCGGGTGCGCCTGGGCGACCCGAACGATTTCCTGAAGCGCTTCGACCGCTGGCGGTACCTGATCTTCTCGTGGCAGATGCTGCTGGTGTGGCTCGCCGTGATCTGCGCCGGCGGGCTGGTGGCGGCGACCCATTTCGACGCGCTGTCGTCGGCGGCGCGCACCTGGATGGGCACGCCACGCTTTCTGCTGATCGCCTGGCTCGTCTATCCGCCGATCAAGGCGGTGCATGAGCTGGCCCACGGGCTGGCGGTGCGGCGCTTCGGCGGCGAGGTGCATCAGACCGGCATCAGCCTGCTGCTGCTCACACCGGCACCGTTTGTGGATGCGTCTGCTGCGGCGGCTTTCCGGCACGCAGGGCAGCGGGTGATCGTGAGTGGCGCAGGGATCATCACCGAGCTGGCCCTCGCGGGGATTGCGTTGATCGTCTGGGCGCTCGTCCAGCCGGGGCTGGTGCAGGATCTGGCGCTGGTGGTGGCCGTGGTCGGCGGGGTGTCGACGGTGCTGTTCAACGGCAACCCGCTGCTGCGCTTCGACGGCTATTACGTGCTGTGCGATCTGTTCGACCTGCCCAATCTGTCGGTGCGCAGCCGCGCCTTCTGGCGCCATCTGCTGCTCAACCGGTTGCTGCATGTGGCTGGCGTGCCGTCCCCCGAGCCGGGGCGGGGCGAGCTGCCGTGGCTGGTGTTCTACGCGCCGGCCTCGTGGATCTACCGGGTGGGGCTGTCGATCGCGATCGTCGGCTGGATCGGCAGCTGGTCGATGGTGCTCGGGGTGATCGCCGGCGTCGCCACGCTGTTCGCGCTGATCGGCAAGCCGGTGCTCGGCTTCTGGCGGGGCCTGCTGCGCATGGCGCTGCCCGAGGCCCAGCGCCGCCGCGCGCTGCGGGTGGCGGGCGGGCTGTCGGTGGCGGTGGTGCTGCTGATCGGGGTGATCCCGGTGCCGTTCTCGACCGTCGCCCAGGGCGTGGTGTGGATTCCGGAGCAGGCCCAGCTGCGGGTTGGCACCGATGGCTTCATCGTGGCCATGGAAGGCCGGCACGGCGACAGGGTGGAGGCGGGGCAGGTGGTGCTCCGGCTCGAGGATGCCCGACTCGTCACCGACGACGCAAAGCTGCGCAGCCAGCTCGAAGGGCTCAACGCCGACCTTTTCCTGGCCATGCAGCGCGATCCGGTGAAGGCGCGGGACGTGGAAGCCGACATCGGGCGGGTGACGGCCCAACTCAGGCGGGTTGAGGAATTGCAGGAGGCGCTGGTGCTGCGCGCCGGGGTGGCCGGCCAGCTGACCATGCCGCGTCAGGCGGACGTGGATGGCGCCTTCGTTCCCCGCGGCGCGCTGCTCGGCCATGTCTTCACCGGCGAACCGGCCACGGTGCGGGTGGCGGTGGAGCAGGACGTGGCGGCGCTGGTGCGCTCCGACACCCGCCAGGTGGGCGTGCGTCTGGCCGAGGCGCCGGGCGAGACGCTGCCGGCGCGGCTGCTGCGGGCGGTGCCGGCAGCGACCGAAAAACTGCCCAGCCCGGCCCTGGGCGACTTTGCCGGTGGCCGCTTTGCGGTCGATCCGACGGATGAGGACCACCAGCGTACGCCGACGCCGGTGTTCGTCTTCGATCTGGTGGTGGATGGCCTCATCCCCGAACGGGCCGGCGGGCGGGTGTGGGTGCGTTTCGACCACGGCTGGGCGCCGCTTGCGGTGCAGTGGGCGCGCCAGCTCAAACAACTCTTCCTCAGCAACTTCAATCCCGCCACGTGACGATGCCGCTGGACCTGCGTGCGCCTCTGCCGGGGCTGGTGTGGGGCGCTTATCCGGAACGTCGGGAGCCACCCCGGCGCAGCTGGCCGTGGCAGCGCGCCGGGTACCGCCGGCAGCTGGCGGCCGTGCGCGCGGCGCTGGCGGGCTGGCGGATGCTCGACGAGGCCGGCTTCGCCGCCCGTCTGCGGACGGTGCAGGGCTGCCTCGGGCGGGACGGGCTGGCGGGCGACGCGCTGATCGACGCCCTTGCCGCCGCGGTGGACGCGGCCCGGCGCAGCCTGGGCATGGCGGCCTACGACACCCAGCTCCACGCTGCGCTGGTGATGCTCGACAACCGTCTGGCCGAGATGGCCACCGGCGAGGGCAAGACGCTCGCCGCGGCGCTCACCGCCGCCGTCGGCGCGCTGGCCGGGATGCCGGTGCATGTGCTCACCGCCAACGATTATCTGGTGGAGCGGGACGCCACGTACCTCGCGCCGTTCTATGCCCGGCTGGGCCTGCGGGTGGATTGCGTCACCGGCGAGATGAGCGAGGCCCGGCGTCGCATGTCGTACGCCGCGCCGGTGTGCTACGTGACGGCGCGGGAACTGGTCTTCGATTACCTGCGCGACGGGCAGCGCCGGGGCCACGCCCGGGGCGACCTGCAGCGTCGGGTGGCGGCCCTCGGCGGCGGCGAAACCGTCCAACCCCTGCTGCGCGGCCTGTGCATGGCGGTGGTGGATGAGGCCGACAGCCTGCTGATCGACGAGGCGATGATGCCGCTGATCCTCTCCCGCCAGGTGCGTGACAGCGGGGCGCGGGCGTTCTTCTGGCAGGCCTGGTCGCTGGCTGGCGAGCTGGTTGTGGGGGTCGAATTCAAGGTGGATGCGCCGGCGATGCAGGTGCGCCTCACCGACGCCGGCCGGGCGCGCCTGGCCGGCCGGGTGGCGGCCCTGGGCGGGCGCTGGCGCTCCGCGCGGCTGCGCGAGGAAGTGGTGGCGCTGGCGCTGGCGGCGCGTCACCTGTATCGCCGCGACGTGCATTACCTGGTGCGCGACGGGCAGGTGGAGATCATCGACGAGATCACCGGCCGCGCCGCGCCGGGCCGGGTGTGGTCCCGCGGGCTGCATGGGCTGGTGGAGCTGAAGGAGGGTTGCCGGCCGTCGCCCGCCACCGAGACGCTCGCCCAGATCACCTTCCAGCGATTCTTTCCGCGCTACCACCGCCTGTGCGGCATGAGCGGCACGCTGCGCGAGGCGCGCGGCGAGTTGCGGGAGGTGTACGGGCTGGATGTCGTGTGCATTCCGTCACGGCTGCCGACCTCAAGAAAATCGTTTCCGGGCCGTTTATACGGGGCAAGACACGCTTTGTGGGACGCCGTCGCCCGTCGGGTCGCCGAGATCCGGCAGACGGGGCGTCCGGTGCTGGTGGGCACCTCGTCCGTGGCCGAGTCGGAATCCCTGTCGGCCAGCCTTGCTGCAGCAGGGGTTGCGCACACGGTGCTCAACGCCCGTTTCGACGCCGAGGAGGCCGCCATCGTGGCCCGGGCGGGTGAGCCGGGGCAGGTGACGGTGGCCACCAACATGGCAGGGCGGGGGACGGATATTCCGCTGGCGGCCGGTGTCGCGGCGGCGGGAGGGCTCCACGTGATGTGCTGCCAGTTCAATGCGTCGCGCCGGATCGACCGGCAGCTGGAAGGGCGCTGCGCCCGCCAGGGCGACCCGGGCAGCGTGGAGACGTGGATCAGCCTGGATGTGGCCCGGGTGGCGGAGGTGCCGCTGCTGGGCCTGCTGGCGCGTCGGTACGGGATGACGCCGGACGGTGCGGTGAAGGTCGGGCCGCACCTGCTGCGGGCCTTGCTGGGCTGGTACCAGCGGCGTCAGGCGGGGCAGGAGCGGCGGGCGCGATGGGCTTTGTTGCAGGCGGATCGGGAGTGGGAGCGCGGGCTGTCCTTTGGCGGCTCTGGGGAATGACGACAATGAAGAAATGGGTGTTGAGCTGCGCGTGCTGGGGGCTGGCCGGAATGGCCGGGCTGGCTGCGGCCGCCGGTCCGCAAGGGGCCGGCGGAAGCGCGGGCGCCGCTTCGTCTGGAACCCTCGGCTGCCTGATCGAACCCGACAAGGTGGCCGATCTGGGTAGCGCGGTGATCGGCGTGCTCGACAGCCTGCGCGTCGAGCGCGGCGATGTGGTGCGCAAGGGCCAGGTGCTGGCCGTGCTGCGCAACGACGTCGAACGCGCCACGGCCGAGGTCGCCCGGTCGCGCGCCGCCACCGAGGCCGACCTGCGCAGCGCCGAAGCCAGCCGTGATCTGGCGCGCCAGAAAATGCGCCGGGCCGAAGATCTGGTGGCGAAGAATTATGTGGCCCAGCAGGCCCTCGATCAGGCCCGGGCGGATTTTCAGGTGGCCGAGCAGAAAGTGCTGCAGACCCGTGAACAGCTGCGGGTGTGGAGCCGTGAGGTTGGTGTCGCCGAAGCCCAGGTCGGGCTGCGGACGATCCGCAGCCCCTTCGATGGTGTGGTGGTGGAGCGCTACCTTTCCCAGGGCGAACGTGTCGAGGAGAAGCCGATCTTCAAGGTGGCAAAGGTGGACCCGCTGCGCATCGAGGTGATCGTGCCCGCGGCCCGCTTCGGCACCATCCGGGTCGGCGAAGTGGCCAGCGTGAAGCCGGATCTGCCCAATGCGGCGCCGGTGGATGCCTCCGTGGCGCTGGTGGACCGCGTGGTGGATGCGGCGAGCAACACCTTCCGCGTCCGGCTGGCCCTGCCCAACCCCGGCAACGCGCTGCCTGCGGGCCTGCGTTGCCGGATCACGTTTGGTGAGACAGCACCCCAGACGCCCATTGCGCTTGCCGGGGCCCGCCTGGTGGGCGGCATGCGCATGGATTCCAGCCTCTCATCCTTCAAGGAAAAGAACCGGCGCCAATAGTCGTTCATGAAAAGCCGTCGTCACCGCCGGGCGCTGATCGAGACCTTCGAATCGCGCATCCTCTATTCGGCCGATCCCGGACCGGCGGGGATTGTTGCGGCGGTGCTGGCGGGCTCCGCCCATCCGGGCGACGGCACCACGGCGATCCAGCAAGGCGGAACCGAGCTCGTCTTTGTGGATGCCCGGGTGCCGGACGTCCAGCAGCTCCTCGATGACCTCTCGGCCCAGCAGCAGGCGGGGCGGCCCATCGAGGTGGTGCTGGTTGGCAGCGACGAGGATGGCATCGGGGTGATCGGCAGCACCCTGGCCGGCCGCAGCGATGTGTCCGCCGTTCATGTGGTGGGTCATGGCGCCAGCGGCGTCGCCCAGTTGGGCGCCAGCGCGCTGGATGCCGGATCGGTGTTCCAGCGGGCGGGCGAGATTGCGGCGTGGGGCGATGCGCTCTCGGCCGATGCCGATCTGCTGCTCTACGGTTGCGACGTGGGCGAGGGTGATGCCGGCCAGTCTCTGGTGACGACCCTGGCCCAGCTCGCCGGCGCCGATGTGGCGGCCAGTGATGACCCGACCGGCAGTGCGCTGCTGGGCGGCGACTGGGATCTGGAGATGCGCACCGGCATGGTCGAGGCGACACCGTTTGCGTCGGCAAACGTGCAGGCCGAGTGGACCAGGGTGCTGGCGCTCACGACCCAGGGGTCGGAAACCCTCGTCAATACCACCACCACCGGCACCCAGACTGAAAACTGGTCGAACAAATCGGTGGCGATGGATGCCAACGGCAACTACGTCGTGATCTGGATGGACGGCTCGGGCGCCACCGACACCGGCATCGGCATCTACGGCCAGCGCTTCAACGCCAGCGGCGTGGCCCAGGGCGCGCAGTTCCACGTCAACACCTACACCGCCGACAACCAGCGCAACCCGACGGTGGCGATGGACGCCAGCGGCAACTTCGTGGTGGTGTGGGAGAGTAGTGGGCAGGACGGCAGCAGCTACGGCATCTATGCCCAGCGCTACAACAGCAGCGGGGTGGCCCAGGGCAGCGAGTTCCGCGTCAATACCACCACCACCTACGACCAGATCGAAGCCTCGGTGGCGATGGACGCCAACGGCAACTTCGTGATCGCCTGGCAGAGCTGGAGCCAGGATCTGGTCAACACCAACGGCATCTACGCCCAGCGCTACAACAGCAGCGGCGTGGCCCAGGGCTCGGAATTCCTGGTCAATACCTACACGACCGAGAGCCAGACCGAGCCCAGTGTCGCCATGGACGCCGCGGGCAACTTCGTGATCGCCTGGCAGAGCTTTGGCCAGGACGGCGACAACGAGGGCATCTACGCCAAGCGCTACAACAGCAGCGGGGTGGTGCAAGGCAGCGAGTTCCATGTGAGCACCTACACCACCAGCAACCAGGATCTGCCGGTGGTGGCGATGGACAGCACCGGCAACTTCGTGGTCGTCTGGGAAAGCAATCAGGACGGCAGCGGCAACGGCATCTACGGCCAGCGCTACAACAGCAGCGGTGCGGCCCAGGGCAGCGAGTTCCGGATCAACACGACCACCACCAACCAGCAGCAGAACCCGGTGTTGACGATGCTGGCGGGCGGGGCTTTTGCCGTGACCTGGCAGAGCACTGCCCAGGACGGCAGCTTCGACGGCGTTTACATGCGCCAGTACGATTCGTCCGGTACCGCGCTGACCGCCGAGACGCTGGTCAACACCACCACCACGGATTACCAGGACGTGCCGAGCATTGCGGCCGACGAGAAGGGGCATCTGGTCGTTGTGTGGCACGGCAACGGCCCCGGCGACGCCGACGGCATTTTCATGCAGCGCTACGTGTACGCCGTGGCGCCTGTCCTGACGCTGACCGGCTACAGCGGTACCTACGTCGAGAACGCCGGGGTGATCTACGACGCCGGCGCCACCGTGACCGATGCGGACACCACCACGTTTACCGGCGGCCAGCTGATCTACCAGATCACCGCCAATGGCACGGCCAGCGACGAGTTGGGCATCCGCAACCAGGGCACGGGCGCCGGGCTGATCGGCCTGTCGGGCACCAACGTGACCTACGGCGGCACCACCATCGGCACCTACAGCGGCAGCTTCGGCAATGGCAGCACGCCGCTCACCGTCACCTTCAACAGCAACGCCTCGGTGGCGGCGGTACAGGCGCTGGTGCGCAATGTCACCTACCGCAACACCAGCGACAACCCCAGCACCGCCACCCGCAGCATCAGCCTCACCGTCTCGGACGGCACCGGCATGACCAGCACGCCGGCGGTTGTGTCGATGGCCGTGACGGCCGTCAACGACGCGCCGATCATCACCAGCGCGGCTAGCGCCAGCGTGGCCGAGAACACCACCGCGGTGATGACGGTCACCTCGTCCGACGTGGATGGTGGCACGCCGGTGTATTCGATCTCGGGCGGGGTCGATGCGGCGAAGTTCACCATCAACAGCAGCACCGGCGCGCTGAGCTTCGCCGCTGCGCCAGACTACGAAACGCCTACCGACTCGGGCGGCAACAACGTCTATGACGTGACCGTCCAGGTGAGCGACGGCGCCGGCGGCACCGCCACCCAGGCCATCGCGGTGACGGTGACCGACGTGTCGAGCGCACTCGTCGTCACCACCACGGCCGACACCAACGACACCGGCCTTGGCAGCAGCTTCACCGCCGAGCAGCTCAACGCCAGCAAGGGCACCGACGGCAGGATCTCGCTGCGCGAGGCGATCATCGCCGCCAACACCACCGCCGGCACCGACACCATCAGCTTCAACATCCCCGACGCGCTGGTGAGTGGCACCCACACCATCAAGCCGACCACGGCGCTGCCCACGATCACCGGTGCGGTGATCATCGACGGCACCACCGAGCCCGACTATGTGGTCGGCCGGCCGGTGGTCGAGATCGACGGCAGCCTCACCGGGTCCGGGGTGAATGGCCTCGTGCTGGGCGCGGGTGCCGGGGGCTCGACGATCCGCGGCCTGGCGATCAACAGCTTCAACAGCAGCAACGGCTACGCGCTCTATCTCATGGCGGGCGCCGACGGCAACGTCATCGAGGGCAACATCATCGGCCTGGATGCCGACGGCACCACCGCCGTGCCGACGATGAGCAACTTCGGCGTGTATGTGGCGTCGTCGGGCAACACCATCGGCGGCACCACGACGGCGGCCCGCAACGTGCTGTCGAACAACATCAACGCTGGCGTTGCGCTGTACGGTTCGAACAATGTGGTCATCGGCAACTACATCGGCACCGACGCCACCGGCACCCTGGCGCGGGGAAACGGCAACGATGGTGCCGATGTTTACGGCGGCGCCAACAACCGGGTGGGCGGCACGACCGCGGCCGAGCGCAACATCATCTCGGGCAACCAGCGCAACGGGATCGAGGTGTCCACCGGCCTCACCGGGACGCTCATCCAGGGCAACTACATCGGCACCGACGTCAGCGGCACGCTGTCCCTGGGCAACAACTACGGCGGCATCTGGGTCGGCTCGTCATCCACGGGCGTCACCATCGGCGGTACGGCGGCGGGTGCCGGCAACACGATCGTCAACAACCCCACGGGCGGCATCTACACCGACACCTCCAGCGTCAGCTTCTCGCTGCTGGGCAACACCTTCTACAACAACACCAACCTGGCGATCGACCTGAAGAACGACGGCGTCACCGCCAACGACGCCGGCGACGCCGACACTGGCCCCAACAGCCTGCAGAACTTTCCGGTGATCACCAGCGCCCGCATCGACGGTGCCGGCCATCTGGCCGTGGTCGGCACCCTGGCGAGCTCGGCGAGCAGCTACTACCGGATCGAGTTCTACGCCAACGCCACCCAGGACGCCTCGGGCTACGGGGAAGGGCAGCGCTATCTCGGCTACGTCAATGTGGCGACCAACGGCGCGGGCAACGCCAGCTTCAACACCGTGCTCGCCGTGTCGATGGCCGTGGGCGAGTCGGTCACCGCCACCGCCACCAAGAGCAACGTGTCGTACTCCAGCTATACCGACACGTCCGAATTCGCCGCCGACGTGCTGGTCAGCGTCAACCTGATCCCGGTTGTCACCACCACCGGCAGCACCCTGGCCTACACCGAGAACGGCGCCGCCACCGCGGTGGACAGCGCGCTGACGGTGAGCGATTCCGACAGCCCCAACCTCAGCGGCGCCACGGTGAGCATCACCAGCGGCTTCGCCAGCGGCCAGGACACGCTCGCCTTCACCGATCAATCCGGCATCACCGGCAGCTGGAGCGTCGCCACCGGCGTGCTCACCCTCAGCGGCAGCGCCAGCGTGGCCAGCTACCAGGCGGCGCTGCGCAGCATCACCTACGTCAATACCGCCGAGCAGCCCAGCACGGCCACGCGCACGGTGTCCTTTGCGGTGACCGATGGCTTGGGGACGAGCACCGCCGCCACCCGCAACATCTCGGTTGCGTCGGTGGATGACGCGCCCAGCTTCAACGCCGCCGACTTCACCGTGACCACTGCGCCGGGCTCGGCCGCCGACCGTGGCTACGCGACGACGATCCAGCCCGACGGCAAGATCCTGGTGGCCGGTTACTCGAGCAACGGCAGCAACCTCGATTTCCTGCTGATGCGCTACAACGCCGACGGCACCCTCGACACCAGCTTCGGCGGGGGCGACGGCATCGTCACCACGGCCATCGGCAGCAGCGACGACGAAGCCCACGCGGTGGTGCTGCAGTCGGATGGCAGGATTGTCGTGGCCGGCTTCACCACCAGCGGCATCCAGCGGGATTTCGCGTTGGTGCGCTACCTCGCCGACGGCACCCTCGACACCACTTTCGGCGGTGGCGACGGCATCGTCACCACCGACATCGGCAGCAGTTCGACCGACGAGGCCTGGAGCATGGTCGTCCAGACCGACGGCAGGATCGTCCTCGGCGGCAATTCGGCCGGCGATTTTGCCGTCGTGCGCTATCTCGCCGATGGCAGCCTCGACACCAGCTTCAGCGGCGATGGCAAGGCCACCGTGGACCTCGCCGCGGCCACCGATACGGGCTATGGCCTGGCGCTCCAGTCCGACGGCAAGCTCGTCCAGAGCGGCAGCGCCACCGTGGGCGCGACGCTGGATTTCGGCGTGGTGCGCTACAACACCGACGGCAGCCTCGACACCAGCTTCGGCGGCGGCGATGGCATCGTCACCACGCCGGTGGGCAGCAGTTTCGACATCGCCCAGTCGGTGGCCGTCCAGTCTGACGGCAAGATCGTCGTCGGTGGCTATTCCACCAACGGCTCGAACAACGATTTCGCCGTCATCCGCTACACCAGCGCCGGCGCCATCGACACCGGGTTTGGTGGCGGCGACGGGATCACGACCGTGGATTTCGGCGGTCACGATGCGTCGTGGTCCACGGCGCTGCAGTCCGACGGCAGGATCGTGATGGTCGGTGGCGCGTCGTCCTCCGACCTGGCCGCGGTGCGCCTCCTGAGCGACGGCAGCCTCGACACCAGCTTCAGCGGCGACGGCAAGTTCAGCGCCTATCTGGGCACCAGCAGCTTCCTGTATTCGGCGGCGATCGGTGCCGACGGGCGGGTGGTCGCCACCGGCTACAGCAACACCACCACCGACGACGTGCTGCTCGTCCGCCTCTCCGGCGATGGCCAGTTCGACTCCCGCTCGAACCCCGCCACCACCAGCCTCGGCGGCAGCGCCAGCTACACCGAGAACGCCAGCGCGGTGGTGATCGATTCGAGCGTGCGCCTCTTCGATACCGAACTCAACGCCGCCGACAGCTACGCCGGCGCCACCCTCGCGCTCGCCCGCAGCGGCGGCGCCAACGCCCAGGACGTGTTCTCCGCGTCGGGCAACCTCGGCACCCTCACCCAGGGCGGCAGCCTGCTGCTGTCGGGCGTGAATGTCGGCACCGTGACGACCAACTCGTCCGGCACGCTGCTGCTCACCTTCAACGCCTCGGCCACCCAGTTGCGGATCAACGAGGTGATGAGCGCCATCGCCTACGCCAACTCGTCCGACGCGCCGCCCGCCAGCGTCACCCTAAGCTGGACCTTCAGCGACGGCAATGCGGGCGGGCAGGGCGCCGGCGGGGCGAAGACCGCCACCGGCAGCAGCACCATCAACATCACGGCCGTGAACGACGCGCCGGTGATCACCAGCAGCGCCAGCACCAGCGTTGCCGAAAACACCACCGCCGTCATCACCGTCACCGCCACCGATCCGGACAGCGGTGCGCCCAGCTACAGCATCGTGGGCGGCGCCGACGCAGCGAAGTTCACCATCAACAGCAGCACCGGCGTGCTTTCCTTCGTATCCGCGCCAGACTACGAAGCACCCACCGATGCCGGGGCCAACAACGTCTACAACCTGTCGGTGCAGGTGAGCGACGGGTCGGCCACGGCGGTGCAGGCGATTTCCGTCACCGTGACCGACGTGGCGAGCACGCTGATCGTCGATACCACCGCCGACACCAACGACACCGGCCTCGGCAGCAGCTTCAATGCCGAGCAGCTCAACGCCAGCAAGGGCACCGACGGCAGGATCTCGCTGCGCGAGGCGATCATCGCCGCCAACACCACGGCGGGGCTCAACACCATCAGCTTCAACATCGCCGGCACGGGGCCCCATTCCATCGCGCTCGCGTCGGCACTGCCCACCGTCACCGACGCGGTGATCATCGACGGCAACAGCGAGCCCGATTACGCCGGCACGCCGGTGGTGGAGCTCAACGGCACCAGCGCCGGCACCACATCCGGCCTTGTGCTGGGGGCGGGCAGTTCGGGCAGCACGGTCCGCGGGCTGGCGATCAACCGCTTCAATCTGTCGGGCATCGAGGTGATTGATGGTTCGGCGGGCAACTTGATCGCCGGCAACTACATCGGCACGGACGTCACCGGGCTGCTGGGCTACGGCAACGGCAAGTGGGGGATCGACCTGAACACGGCCGGCGCCGGCAACGTGATCGGCGGCAACGCCAGCGCCGTGCGCAACATCCTCTCGGGTAACGGGATGGGTGGCATCGCCATCGACGGCGGCAGTGTCACCGGCACCATCGTGCAGGGCAACTACATCGGCGTCGGCGCAGATGGCGTGACTCAGCTCGGCAACACCGGCTACGGGGCGATCCTGGTCTTCGGCGAAGGCCAGGCGCTGATCGGCGGCACCGGGGCGGGCGAAGGCAACCTCATCGCCAGTAACTTGGCGGGGGTCACCATTTCCTACTCGACCACCGACAACGTCATCCTCGGCAACCGCTTCTTGGGCAATGGCGGCATCGGGATCGATCTCGGCGGCGATGGCGTGACGGCCAACGACGTGGGCGACGCAGACACCGGCGCGAGCCGCCTGCAGAACTACCCGGTGCTCAGTTCGGCCGTCTCTAACGGCAGCCAGGTGGATATCGCCGGTTCGCTCAACAGCGAGGCAAACAGCTACTACCGCATCGAGTTCTTCGGCAGCAGCAGCGCTCACGCCAGCGGCTACGGTGAAGGCGCCACCTACCTCGGCTACACCAACGTGGCCACCAACGCGTCCGGCAACGCGAGCTTCAGTGCGACGCTTACTGCCGTCGTGCCCAACGGCACCATCATCTCGGCGACGGCAACCCTCAGCAACGCCAGCTACAGCACCTTCGTGGCCACGTCCGAATTCGCCGCCAACATCACGGCGGTGGCGTCCAATATCGCCCCTGCCGGCACCACCGGCACGGTGACCGCCACCGAGGACACCACCTACACCTTCGCCACCAGCGATTTCGGCTTCACCGATCCGGACGCCAACGCGCTGCTGCGGGTGTGGATCGACAGCCTGCCGGCGGCCGGCACCCTGCGCCTGAACGGCAGCACCTTCGGGGCCGGCACCGGAATCCTCGCCTCCGACATCAGCGCCGGCCGGCTGACCTACCAGCCGCTGGCCAACAGCAATACGTCAACATCCTTGACCTTTCGTGTGCAGGATGATGGCGGTACGGTCAATGGCGGGCAGGACACCGACGCCAGCGCCAACACCCTGACAATCGCCATCACCGCGGTGAATGACGCGCCGGTGATCACCAGCAGCGCGACTGCCAGCGTCGCCGAGAACACCACGGCGGTGATGACGGTGACGGCCACCGATGTCGATCTGCCTGCCCAGACTCTGAGCTACAGCATCGTCGGCGGCGCCGATGCGGCCAGATTCTCCATCAACGCCAGCACCGGCGCCCTCAGCTTCGCCACCGCGCCGAATTACGAATCGCCCACCGACGCCGGGGGCAACAACGTCTACGACGTCACCGTCCAGGTCTCCGATGGCGCCCTGACCAGCACCCAGGCGATTGCCGTCAGCGTCACCCCGGTGAATGACAACACGCCAACGATCACCAGCAACGGTGGCGGCGCGTCGGCGTCGGTCTCCATCGCCGAGAACACCCTGATCGTCACCTCGGTGACGGCCACCGACGCCGACCTGCCTGGCGACACGCTCACCTACGACATCTCCGGCGGTGTCGACGCGGCCAAGTTCACCATCGACAGCAACACCGGCGTGCTCCAGTTCATCGCCGCGCCCGACTACGAGAACCCCACCGACAGCGGCGCCAACAACGTCTACAACCTGACCGTACGGGTTTCCGACGGCACCAACACCGACACCCAGGCCATCGCCGTCACGGTGACCAACGTGGCGAGCGAGCTGATCGTCACCACCGCCGCCGATACCGCCGACGGCAACACCAGCAGCATCGCCAACCTCATCGCCAACAAGGGCGCAGACGGCAAGATCTCCCTCCGCGAGGCGATCACCGCCGCCAACAATACGGCCGGAGCCGACACCATCACCTTCGCGATCGGCAGCGGCGCGCAGATCATCAACCTCACCTCCGCGCTGCCGACGATCACCAGCGTCATCCACATCGAGGGCGATTCCCAGGCTGGTTTCACCGGAGAGCCGGTGATCGCGCTCAACGGCGCCTCGGCCGGGGCCGGCACCATCGGGTTGCTCTTCAGCGGCAGTGGCGCGGCGGGCAGTTCGGTCAAATACCTGGCGATCAACAACTTCACGGCGTCCGGCATCCGCATCGAGAACACCTCGAATGTCACCGTCGCCGGCAACTACCTCGGTACCAACCTTGCGGGCAGCGCGGCGGCCGGTAACGAGGTTGGCGTGGTGATCTACAACGCCTCGAACAACCTCATCGGCGGAACCACCGTCGCCAGCCGCAACGTCATCTCCGGGAACACGGTGGATGGCGTCCAGATCTTCAGTGGCGGCGCGACCGGCAACGTGGTGTCGGGCAACTACATCGGCCTCGACGCCACCGGTACGGTGGATCTCGGCAACGCCAGCCAGGGCGTGGCGATCTTCGCCGGCGCAACCTACAACACCATCGGTGGCACCACCGCCGGCGCCCGCAACGTGATCTCGGGCAACAACGGGGTCGGGGTACGGATCAGCGAATCCGGCACCAATTTCAACACCATCAGCGGCAACTACATCGGCACCAACGCCGCGGGCAACGCGGCCATCGGCAACACCCTGCAGGGCGTCCAGATCGACACCGGCAGCGGCAACGTCATCGGGGGCACGGTGGCCGGGGCCGGCAACGTGATCTCCGGCAACCTCGATAACGGCATCCTCATCACCAACGGCGGGGTGAACAACTACGTCCAGGGCAACATCATCGGCCTGGACGAGAGCGGCACCACGGTGATCGCCAACGGCCAGGAAGGCGTCGAGGTGACCGTCGGGGCCAGCGGCACCTGGATCGGCGGCACCACCTCGGCCACCCGCAACATCATCAGCGGCAACACCTGGCAGGGTATCGGCGTGTATGGCGCCACCACCACCGGCACGGTGATCCGCGGCAACTGGATCGGCGTGGCGGCCGATGGCACCACCGCCCGCGGGAACGAGAAGCAGGGCATCCTCGTCAGCGACGCCACCAACACCATGATTGGCGGCTCGAACGCCGGTGAGGGCAACATCATCGCCAACGCCGGGGTGGGCCACCAGGGGGTGGTGATTGCCGGCGCCTCGACCGGCGTGGTGATGATCGGCAACAGCATCTACGCCAACAGTGGCCTCGGCATCGACCTGGGCGGCGACTGGATCACCGCCAACGATACCGGCGACGCCGACACCGGCGCCAACAACCTGCAGAACACCCCGGTGCTCACCTCGGCGGCGACCACCGGCAGCGCGATCACCATCACCGGCACCCTCAACAGCGTTGCCAGCACCCACTTCCGGATCGAGTTCTTCGCCAACCCTGCGCCGGATTCCTCCGGCTACGGCGAAGGCCAGACCTACCTGGGTTTTGTCGATGTGCTGACCGACGCCAGTGGCAACGCCAGCTTCAGCCCGACCATCACCGCTGCGGTGCCCACCGGCGAGGTGGTGACCGCCACCGCCACCCGCCTCACCTCGGGGATGAGCTTCGTCGAGACCTCCGAGTTCGCCGCCGACATCTACACCAACCCGCCCGCCATCACCAGCAACGGCGGCGGCAGCACGGCGGCGGTGTCGGTGGCCGAGAACACCACCGCAGTAACCACCGTCACCGCCACCGACCCCGACGGCGCCGCCCAGACCCTGACCTACAGCCTTGCCGGCGGCACCGATCAGGGCAGGTTCCAGATCAACAGCAGCACCGGCGCGCTCAGCTTCCTCGTTGCCCCGAACTTCGAAGCGCCCACCGATGCCGACAGCAACAACGTCTATGAAGTGATCGTCCAGGTTGCCGACGGCACCGGCGCCACCGACACCCAGACGATCAACGTCACCGTCACCAACGCCAACGACGCGCCGGTCATCAGCTTCGTGTCGGGCAACGCCAACTACCCGGAAAACGCCGGCCCGGTGCTCGTGGCCGCGTCCGCCACCGTCACCGACGAAGATGGCGGCAACTTCGACACCGGCCGGCTGGTCGTGCAGTTCACCGCCAACGGTCAGGCCGAGGACCGCATCGCCATCCGCAACCAGGGCACCGGCGCCGGCCAGATCGGCATCTCGGGCAGCAACGTGACCTACGGCGGCGTGGTGATCGGCACCTGGACCGGCGGCACCAGCGGCAGCACGCCGCTCATCGTCACCTTCAATGCCAGCGCCAACGCAGCGGCGGCCCAGGCGCTCGGCCGCAACATCACCTACGAGAACGTCTCCGACAACCCCTCCACGGCCGTGCGAACCATGGCCGGCTACCTGGAAGACGGCGACGGCGGCACCAGTAACACCGCCAGCGGCACCATCACGATGGTGCCCGCCAACGACGCCCCGACGATCACCAGCGCCGCCACCGCCAACGTGGCCGAGAACACCACCGCGGTGCTCACCGTCACCTCGTCCGACACGGACGGCGGAACGCCGGTCTATTCGATCGTCGGCGGCGCCGACGCGGCGAAGTTCTCCATCAACAGCACCACGGGCGCCCTGAGTTTCCAGTCGGCGCCCGACTTCGAGGCGCCCACCGACGCCGGCGGCAACAACGTCTACGACGTGATGGTGCAGGCCGCAGATGGGGCAGGGGGCACCACCAGCCAGGCCATCGCGGTGACCGTCACCAACGTGAACGAAGCGCCGGTGGTCACCATCACCCCCGCCACCTACGCGGCGACCGAGCAGACCACCCTGACCCTCAGTGGCACCGGCCTGTCCATCGCCGATGCGGATGCCGGTGCTGCCACCCTCCGGGCAACCCTCAGTGTCGTTTCGGGCACCCTCACCGTCGGTGTCGGCACGACCGGCGTGACGGTGGTTTCGGGGTCCGGCAGCGCCAGTGTGGTGCTCGAGGGCTCGCAGGCCCAGCTCAACGATCTGCTGGCGGGCAACGCAGGGGGCACCATCAGCTACCTTTTCGGCGGCGATGCCCCGCCGGCAACCGACACGCTGACCCTCAACGTCAACGATCTTGGCAGCACCGGCAGCGGTGGTGCGGCAAGCGGCGCCGACAGCGCCACGATCAACCTCACGGCGGTCAATGATGCGCCGGTGAACACCGTTCCCGGCGCCCAGGCCACCAGCGTCAACACCTCACTGACCTTCGGCACTGCCACCAGCAACCCGATCGCCATCAGCGACGCGGACGCCGCCAGCGCCACCATGCAGGTGAGCCTGACCATCACCAACGGCACCTTCACCTTGGCGTCCACCGCCGGGCTGAGTTTCACCACCGGCGATGGCACTGGCGATGCCGCGATGACCTTCACCGGCACCATCGCGGCCATCAACGCCGCGCTCGACGGCGCCAGCTTCATCCCGACCACTGCGTACAGCGGTGATGCCTCCATCGCCCTCGTCACCAGCGATCTCGGCAACACGGGCGGTGGCGCCCTCACCGATTCCGACACGATCCACATCCAGGTGGGGGCGAGCCGTTTCCAGGAAGGCGTCGGCGGCTATACCGGCACCCAGGACACCTACGTTCAGGACACCACGCCGACCACCGCCTACGGTGCGGCCAGCACGGTGCTGGTGGATGACGGCTCACCGCAGAGCCAGGGCCTGCTGCGCTTCGACAACCTCTTCGGCAGCGGCGTCGGGCAGATACCCTTCGGCGCGACGATCACCTCTGCCTCGCTGTCGTTCTATGTCACCAACCACGACGCCGCCGACACCGTTTACCTGCACCGGATGTTCTCCGCCTGGACGGAAGCTTCCACATGGAACAGCCTCGACTCCGGCATCCAGACCAACGACGCCGAAGCTGGCACTTCCGCAACGCTCAGCTTCAGTGCAGGCGTTTCCGGCTGGAACACCGTCACGGGCCTCCAGAGTACGGTGCAGGCGTGGGCCGACGGCGCAACCAACAACGGCTGGGCTTTCCTGTCCGTCAGTCCCGGCGCAGACAACTGGACGTTCGCGTCGTCCGAATACGCCACCGTCAGCCTGCGTCCTTACCTCGTCATCAACTACGAAGCGCCAATCGCGCCTGTCATCACCAGCAACGGCGGCGGCGCGAGCGCAGCGGTCAGCATCGCCGAGAACACCAGCGCCGTCACCACCGTCACGGCCACCGACGCCGACAGCACGCCCAGCGAGCTCAGCTACAGCATCGTCGGTGGCGCGGACGCCGCGAAGTTCACCGTCAACAGCAGCACCGGGGTGCTGAGCTTCCTCGCCGCGCCTGACTACGAATCCCCCACCGACTCTGGCGGCAACAACATCTACGACGTCACCGTCCAGGTCAGCGACGGCTTCCTGACGGATACCCAGGCCATCGTCGTCACGGTGACACCGACGAACGACAACACCCCGGCGATTACTAGCAGCGCCAGTGCGAACGTCGCCGAGAACACCACGGCCGTGATGACCGTCACCGCGACGGATGCCGACCTGCCGGCCCAGACTCTGACGTACAGCATCGTCGGCGGGGCGGACGCCGCCAACTTCTCGATCAACAGCAGCACCGGCGCCCTCAGCTTCGTCACCGCGCCTGACTACGAAGCGCCCACCGATTCCGGCGGCAACAACATCTACGACGTCACGGTGCAAGTCTCCGACGGCACGCTGACGACCACCCAGGCCATCGCTGTCACCGTCACCTCGGCGAACGACAACACCCCGTCAATCACCAGCAGCGCCACCGCGAACGTCGCCGAGAACAGCACCGCGGTATTGACCGTGACCGCCACCGACGCCGACCTGCCGGCGGAGACCTTCAGCTTCAGCATCGTCGGCGGCGCCGATGCCGCGAAGTTCACCATCAACAGCAGCACCGGCGCGCTGAGCTTCGTCACCGCCCCCGACTACGAAGCGCCCACCGACTCCGGCGCCAACAACATCTACGACCTCACCGTCCAGGTCTCCGACGGCACTCGCAACGCGACGATGGCGCTGGCAATCACCGTCACCAACCGCAACGAAATGCCCCAGGGAAGCACGGGTCGCGTGACCGTTGCCGAGGATGTGACCCACGTCTTTGCGATGGCCGACTTTGGGTTTGCCGATCCGCTGGATGCGTCGGCCAACAGCCTGGCGGACGTCCAGATCGTCACCGTTCCCACGCGCGGTAACCTGACCCTCGACGGGGCGGCCGTGGCGGACGGGCAGTGGATCGCCGCTGCCGACATTGCTGCCGGGCGGCTGCGCTTTGCCGCGGAGCCCGACGAGAACGGCACGGCTTACGCCTCGCTGGCGTTCCGGGTGCGGGACGATGGCGGCACCGTCGACGGTGGTGTCGATACCGAGTCAGGCAGCCACGTCCTGACCATTGACGTCAGCCCGGTCAATGACAGCCCGGTGGCCCATGGCGATGCCTACAGCCTCGACGAGGATACGCCGCTGGTCGTCAGCAGCGCCGGCGGCCTGCTCGCCAACGATGGCGACATTGACGGCGATGCGCTGTCGGCCGGGTTGCTGGGCGGTCCGGCGCACGGCAGCCTGAGCCTGGCGGCCGACGGCAGCTTTGTTTACACGCCCGACGCCGACTGGTTTGGCGCCGACAGCTTCATCTATCGCGCCATTGACGGCAGCGCCGTCGGTGCGCCGGTTACCGTCAGCCTGGTGGTGCGCCCGGTCAATGACGCACCGACGATCGTCCGCGCCAGCCTGCAGCTCATCCAGGGCGGCAGCACCGTGCTTGCGGCCGATGCGGTGTCGGCGGTGGACGTGGATTCGGCTGCGGGCGACGTGGTGTTTGTGGTGGATTCGGTCAGCCACGGCCACTTCGAGCTGCAGTCTGCGCCTGGCGTTGCGGTCGGGCAGTTCAGCTACGCGGCGCTGGCGGCCGGCAAGGTGGTGTTCGTCCACGAGAGCATCCTGAACCTGCCGGTCGTCGTGTTGCATCCCAGCGACGGCCTTGCCGACGGTGCGCCGCTGGCGGCCAGCGTCGGTTATTCGGGCACCAGCGTGCTCGTGCCGCCGGGAGGGGCGGGCGGTTCGGAGGAGCCTGTGGTGGTCGTGCCGCCGGTCGTCATCGCGCCCACCACGCCGACGGCGCCCGCCACGAACACCCCCAAACCCGCCGAGACGGCCAAGCCTGCGACGCCGCCTGCCTCGACGCCGGTCATCCGGCCAGACACCGCGGCCACGCTTGAGGGCGACTCGGCTGCCATCAGCGTGACGCCGGCCGTTGGCACTGAAGGCGCTGACGCTCATGTGCGGCGATATTCTGCCGAAAACAGCTCGGTGAGGTTTGGCAACGCCCAGATCACCCTCAGCCTTGGCGCCAGCACGCAAGGGCCGTTGATGGAGTTCATGCTCGGCGCGGTGGACACCAGTCAGGCCAACGCCAGTTCGACCGGCAACCGTCAGTCCACCCCGGAGAAGGCCAAGGTGCCGCCGCTGGGTGACGACGCCTATGCCGACGTGCGCGTCGTGCTCAACGCCGTGGAGCTCTCGGGGATTGCGCTGTCGGTGGGCGCGGTGTGGTGGGCAACCCGGGCCGGCGGACTGGTGGCCAGCCTGCTGATGGCCGCCCCGGCCTGGCGAACCTTCGATCCCTTGCCGGTGCTCGGCCCGCGCGACGAGGAGGAGGGCGACTGGGGCGAAATGATGGATGACGAGATGGCACGAGACGAAGAAGGCGCAGCAGACGTGTTCGACGAACACCGCACCACGGGAGCCCGCGGGTGAAACTCCGTTTCCCGACCCTCAACCCGGTCGCCCGCATCTCGCTGGGCCTCGTGGCGCTGGTGGTGTCGCTGCTGATGGCGGCCGACCTGGTGTTCGGGTTGATCCCCGACCGCTCCGCGCTGGCCCGCCAGGTGCGCCAGCAGATCAGCGAGAGCCTGGCGGTGCAGGCCGCCACCCTGCTCCAGTCCGGTGACGTGAAGACGCTCCAGAGCACCCTTGACAGCGTGATCCAGCGCAACACCGAGGTGCGCTCGCTGGCCGTGCGCCAGCAGGGCGGCGCGATCATCGCCGAGGCCGGCGACCACGGCCTCTGGTGGCGCCCGCCCGAGGACGGCTCGTCCACCCTCACCCAGGTGCGGGTGCCGGTGCTGGCCGACAACAAGCCGTGGGGCGAGGTGGAGCTGGTGTTCAAGCCAGTGTTGCCCGAAACGGTTGGCGAATGGCTCACCTATCCCACCCTGGTGGCCATGCTCACCATCTCGCTGGGTGGCTTTCTGGCGTTCTACCTGTATCTGCGCAGGGTGCTCGAATACCTCGATCCGGCCAAGGCGATTCCCGACCGGGTGCGCACGGCCTTCGACACCCTGGCCGAAGGCGTGCTGGTGCTCGACAAGCAGGGGCGCGTGGTGCTGGCCAACAAGGCCTTCCGTCACTTCCACCCGGAAGCCCAGGAGGACATGACCGGCCGCGCGGTGACCGAGCTCAGCTGGCTTGTCGAAGGCTTCCACGCCACGCCTGACAACCCCTACCCGTGGGTGACGGCGATGGAGCGCCGCAGCAACTCCGGCGACCACACCCTCGAGATGGCCCGCCCGGGCGAGGAGGAGCCGCTGCGTGCCATCGTCGGCTGCTCGCCGATCCTTGATGGCCACGGCCGGTTGCGGGGCTGCCTGGTCAACTTCTCGGATGTGACCATGCTGCACCGGATCAACGACCAGCTGCTCGGCACGCTGGTGGATCTGGAAGCCTCGAAGGAAGAGATCCGCCGCCAGAACGAGGAGCTCCACCGCCTCGCCACCCGCGACCCGATGACCGGCTGCCTCAACCGCCGGGCCTTCTTCGGCGCGGCCGATCCCCTTTACGAACAGCTCAAGGCGGAAGGCGAGGAGGTGTGCTGCATCATGAGCGATATCGACCACTTCAAGTCCTTCAACGACCGCTACGGCCACGCGGTGGGCGATCAGGTCATCAAGTCGGTGGCCAAGTGCCTGGGCACCGATCTGCGGGAGGTGGACATGCTGTGCCGTTACGGCGGCGAGGAGTTCTGCATCATGCTGCCCGGCGCCACGCCGGAGCAGGCCGCCGAGGTGGCCGAGCGGCTGCGCGCCGCCATCGAAAACCACGCCGGCGCTGCGGTGCGGGACATTCCGGGCATCCGCATCACGTCGAGCTTTGGGGTGGCATCGATCCGCAGCGGGGCGAAAGATCCGGCCGAACTCATCGACCAGGCCGACAACGCCCTTTACCAATCGAAGCAGAGCGGCCGCAACCGGGTGTCGGTGTGGGCCGGCGAGCGGTCGGTGGGGGCTGACGCCAATGTGCCGGAGGTGGCGCACCACTGACGGCTGTGCGCCGCCAGCCCCAAAACAATCAAGGCCGGATTATTGCAATTTCAGCAACAATCCGGCCTTGATTGTTTCATCCGGCGGACTTCACTTGGCGCCGGGGTCCGTCACGAAGGCCACCTTGGCGAGCCCGTGGCGGCTGGCAGCGGAGAGCAGCTGGGCCACGTGGTCGTATTGGGTCTGGCGGTCCACCTGCAGGTGGATCTCGGGCTGGGGCTCGTGGCTCGCGGCGGCAGCCAGACGGGGCTCGAGGGCGTCGGCGGCGACCGTCTCGCCGTTCCAGCTGAGGCTGCCGTCGGCCTTGATCGACACCTGAACCTTCTCGGGCTTGATCTGCTCCGGCTGGCTGCTGGCCTTGGGCAGGTCGAGCTTCACCGCGTGGTTGATCACCGGCACGGTGATGATGAAGATGATCAGGAGCACCAGCATCACGTCCACCAGGGGCGTCATGTTGATCTCCGACATCACCTCGCCGTCGTCGTCGAAATCGCTGGTTCCGAAGCTCATCATGCCTCCTTGCGGGCGGGCAGCGGGTGCAGGTTGGCGTTGGTCTTGCGCACCCGGCCGCCGGTGACGAGGTAGGCGTGCAGATCATGGGCGAAGTGCTTGAGGCGGGCCAGGATCTCCTTGTTGCCGCGCACCAGGGCGTTGTAGCCCAGCACCGCCGGGATCGCCACGGCCAGGCCGCCGGCGGTCATCACCAGGGATTCGCCCACCGGGCCGGCCACCTGATCCAGCGTCGCCTGACCGGCGGCGCCGATGCCCACCAGGGCGTGGTAGATGCCCCACACCGTGCCGAACAGCCCGATGAACGGGGCCGTGCTGCCCACCGAGGCGAGGATCGACAGGCCCGCCTGGAGCCGGCCGGTGGTGTCGTCGATGGACTGGCGCAGGGTGCTGGTGAGCCAGTCGTTGAGGCCCAGCACGCCGTGCAGCTCGTCCCGGTGGCTGGTGTGGTGGCTGACCGCCTCGGTGCCGCGGTGGGCCAGATCGTGGAAGGGGTTGTCCGCCGAATGGGGCGTGAGTGCGGCCATGCCGGCCTCGAAGCTGGTGGCGTGCCAGAAGGCCTTGGCGCCACTGCTCATGCGGCGCAGGGCGAACAGCTGCCAGGCCTTGACGATGATCACCGACCAGGACGCCAGCGACATGATGACCAGCATCACGGCCACAGCGTGGGAGACGCCGTCGCCCTGGGCCCAGATGCGGGCCAGGCTGAAGGTGGATTCGTTCATGGAGGTTCCTTTCAGGAGGCGGAAGTTAAAGTGAAGTCGATGGGCACCTTGACCGCGCCGGCCACGGGCTGGTCGCCCTGGCGGGCCGGCACGAAGCGCCAGCTGCGCAGCACGGTGTCGCGGGCACTCTCGTCGAGCCGCGGGAAGCCGCTGCTCTTGACGACGGTGACGTCGGTGGGCTTGCCGTCGGCGCCCACCTGGACGCGCAGGAGCACGCGGCCTTCCTCGCCCATGCGCTTGGCGGCGCTGGGGTAAGGCGGCAGCGGATTGGAGAGGTAGGCGGCGTCGAAGCGTGGCGGCACCACCGCGACTGGCGCGGGGGCTGCCGCGGCGGCCGGAGCCGCCGGAGCAGACGGTGCCGCGGGCGCGGCGGCGGCGCTGGTTGCGGCGGTATTGCTGGCCACCGGGGCCGAGGTGATCACCGGATTGTCGGTGGCGCGGGCCTGGGGGGCGGGCTTCGGCTGGGGTTTGGGCGGCGTGGGTTCCTTCGGCAGGGGTTGCGGCTTGGGCTGTGGCTTGGGTTCGGGTGTCGGTGCTTCGGGGGTTGCGAGGCTGACGGTGATGCTCGCCTGGGGGGGCGTGACGGGAGGCGCGAACTGGCTGACAGCCACGGTGAGTGCGGCCAGCAGGCCGCCATGGAGCAGCACGGCAACCGCAATGCCCGCGCTGTTGCGGCGCAGGGTGGACGGCGGCAGCGGGCGGGGCAGGGCCAGGAAGGGCGCGGGCAGGCCCGGGTGCTCAGGCGGGTCGGCCGGCGGCGACGCCAGGGGGGCGGCAGTCATGTCGATCTCCAGTCGGATGTTTCCTGGCTGGCTTGCGACACGCCCCGGAGGCTGCGCTGGCTGGCTGGGTATTGCAAGCTTGCGGCATGCAGATGCCGGATTGCAAATGAGAATGATTGCTATTTTATGAAGATGCCCCCTCCACGTCAAGATGTTGCGGTGCACAGTCCTCCTTGCCGCCGATCCCCAGGAAAAGGCGTGGCTTGCGCTGAAGTGGGCGACCGCCGAAAACCAGAGGGCGTCAGGGGTGCGCGCGTGGTCCTGGCTTCCGCGAGACGGAAACCGGGCTATGAAGCCGCGGGATATCCGCTGGCCGCGTTGTGGCGGACCGCTGGTGGCATCAGCGGCGAGGGGCCGCGGGCCGCACGTAGGCTTCGGTCAGGTCGCTGGTGATCCGGTAGCTGGCCATGCCCATGCCGGTTTCGCTGCGATGAAGGGTGAGGGTGCCGCTGACCCAGATCGGGTCCATGGTACTGAGCCCACGCACGGGCCGGCGGGTGAGCACGTGGATCATCTGGTTGGATGGCGGCGGTGGAACGTGGATGCAGGCGCCAAAGTAGGGCACCAGCAGGTATTCGGTGGTCAGTTCGCCACGCCGCTCAAGGGGAATCGCGAAGCCGGGGAGCCGGACGCGCTGGCCATGGAGGCTGTTGTCCACCGGCGCGTCGCGCCAGGCCTGCTTGATCCGTTCGAGGGCTTCGGTGGCGCGGGGGTCGTTGTCGCCGAGTCTGGAGAAGTCCATGCCCTTGAAGGCGGCCATCGGATTCCAGCCCTTGGGCAGGAGGTCGTTCCAGGTGATCTCCCGGTAGCGGGCGTCGTTTCCGGCATTGGCGCTGCGCAGCCGCTCACCCACCTGGAAGGCTGCCCTGGGGGCGTCCGCCTGGGCGTGTGCGGGCTGGCAGAGGGGCAGCAGGGCGAGGAGGACAGCGAACAGGCGGTTCATCGGGAGACCTTAAAGCCGGGGGATCAGGCCGTCGGCCAGCGACATCCGGCTGGCGCGCCAGCCGGGCAGCAGGCTTGCCAGGAAGCCGGTGACGAGCACGGTGGCGATGAGCTGCAGCTCGTCGGCCGAGAAGGCGTTGTGCGTCAGGTCAACGCCCAGGTGGGCGGTGAGCCACGGGGCGAGCAGGCGGCTGGCGCCGTCGACCAGGGCGAGGCCCAGGAGCAGCCCGGCCACGGTGAGCGCGAGCCCCTCCATCGCCAGCAAGGCCGCGATGTGCCGGGGGCCGGCACCCACCGAACGGAGAACGGCGAGTTCCCTGCGCCGCTCGCCAAGCCCGGCCAGGATGACCGCCGTCAGGCCGCAGAGCCCGACGCCCACCACCAGCCAGCCAATGCCCCGGAGGAGCCGCTCGGCGCCGCCGATCAGTTGCCAGAGCTCATCCATCGCCAGCCCGGGCAGGATGGCCATCAGGGCTTCATCGTGGAAGTCGGCCACCTGGCGCTGGAAACGGAAGATGTCGGTGCGCTGGTGCAGGCCGATGAGTACGGCGTCGAGGGTCTTGGGGGTGAGGTCGAACTTGATGGCCATCTCCGGCGGGATGTGCAGGCCGGGTACCGGGGCGCCGCCTTGCCAGTCGAGATGGAGGGCTTCAAGGGATTCGAGGCTGACATGCACCGTCCGGTCGGTGGGGGTGCCGGTGGGCGCGAGGATGCCGACGATGCGGAAGGGCTTGTCGGCGTGGGTGTTGCCGGTGGTGCCGTGGTCGTCGTGATCGTCCAGGTGGCCGCTGCCGTGGTGGAGGGTGATCGTGTCGCCGAGGGCGTAGGTCAGCCGTCTGGCGACCTCGGCCCCCACGACGGCCTCGAAGGGCCCGGCGAAAGGCTGGCCGTCGGTGAAGCGCAGGGGCTGACGATCGCCGTGGCGCAGATGCCGGAACAATGCGGGCGTGGTGCCCAGCACCGGGTAGCCCCGGTGGGTGTCGCCCAGGGCCAGTGGAACGCTCCAGGCAACCAGCGGGTCGGCGGCCAGGGTCTGGTAGCTGCGCCAGCGCAGGGTGTGCGTCGCCTCGCCCAGGTGAAACACGGCGTGCAGGAGTAGCTGAACCGGGCTGCCCCGGGGGCCGACGACGAGATCGACACCCGCAACGGCCTGGTCGAAGCCGTGCTGGGCGGCGTCCCGCGCCCGGGTGACGGTGATGAGCAGCGTCACCGCGAGGGCGACGGAGAGGACCGACAGGGCCAGGGTGCCACGGCGGTTCCAGGCGCTGGCAAGGCCAAGGAGGAGCAGTGCCTTCATGGGGGCAGGAGATGGATGTTGCGGTCGAACAGGGGCGCCAGGCGCGGGTCGTGACTGACGAAGAGGAGGGTGGCGCCGCAGGCGGCGATCTCCTGCATCAGCAGCGCGATGAAGTCTTGCTGGCGCCGGGCGTCGAGGGCCGAGGTGGGTTCGTCGGCGAGCACCAGGGCGGGTTGTCCGATCAGGGCGCGGGCGGCGGAGACGCGCTGCTGCTGGCCCACCGACAGGTTTGCCGCAGGGCGTCGGGCCAGGGCCGGGTCCAGGTCCAGGGCGGCCAGCAGGCGGCGGGCTTCGGCAACGGGGCTGGCGCCGGCCCGGGTCCGTCGCCTGGTCGAGAATCGACAAGGCAGGAGCACGTTGTCGAGGACCGACAGGTAGGGGATCAGGTTGAACTGCTGGAAGATGAAACCGGTGTGGTCCACACGGAACCGATCCCGGGCGTGGGGATGAAGCCGGTCGAGGGGCTGACCGAGCACTTCGAGCTGGCCGGTGTCGGGTGGCATGACACCGCCGATCAGGTTGAGCAGGGTGCTCTTGCCGGCGCCGCTGTCCCCCTGGATGAACAGGCGTTCGCCCCGGGGCACGTCCAGGGAGGCCAGCGTGAGGCATGGCGCCGGGCTGCCCGGCCACGTGAAGCGCAGATCGCGGATGCGGATTGCGGCTTCCATCGGGCCTACCACATGCCGTCGAGGGCAAGCACCACCCGGGGCAGGGCCTCTGCCGGGACGGCCGGCGAGCGGTGGATCACGCCCCGGGCGCCGTTGCCTTGCCACAGGCTGCCCTTGAGGAGGGCGACGGCAAAGGTGGGGATGGCTTCGACACGGGTGTCCGGCGCAAACAGGCCGGAGTGCGTATCGGGCAGTCCGCCCGAGCCGCTGCCAAGCTTGCTGCGGTCGACGCCGGCATCCGCGATCCACTCGGTGCCCGGCCCGCGATAGGTGCACAGCAGCCGGATGCCGACCCGGTCCACGTGCAGGCGCGGGCACATGGCCCCGGTGATGACCTCGAGACGAAGCGCAATCTGCGGGCAGTCGAGGAGATCGCCCAGCAGTTCGGCGAGCCGGGCCATGTCGCGTGCGAGGGCGTCGCGCCCGGCGCCGGCGGGCAGATCGGAAAGATCGGGGCGTTCGCCGGGGGCGAGGCTGGTGCGCATGCCGCGGCCGAGCCCGTCGCGGTTGGCTTCGAGGTAGGCGACGATGGCGGGATCGGCCGGGCGCTGCCAGACGGCGAGCTGGACCTCGGGCTCGAAGATGTCGATGAGTGTTCCGGGCGTTGTGCCGAGGAGGGTGTGGCGGCTTTCGGGTGTGGGGCGGGCGTTCATGGGTGGACGGGCTCCGGATGAGGCTGGGGGTGAGCGACGCGGGGGCTGCCGGCAAAGCTGCAGGCGTCGCCGCTGAGGTCGCGGCTGACCGCGACCCGGTGCAGGCCGGGCAGGGCCGGGGCGAGCTGGCGCCACAGGAAGCTGCACAGATTTTCGAGGGTGGCCGGGCCGAGATCGGGGATGTCGTCGAGGAAGCGGTGGTCGAGGCTGTCGCGGGCGCCGGCCAGGATGGTGTCGAGGTGGCCCAGGTCGATGAGCATGCCGGTGGCGGGGTCGGGAGTGCCGCTCAGGGTGACGGTGGCCCGGTAGCTGTGGCCGTGGATGCGTCGGCTGCCCTCGGCGTGGATATCCCGCCGGAGGGTGTGGGCGGCTTCGAAGATGAAGGAGCGGGAGAGTTCGTGCATGGCGTTCAGCGGTCGAATTCGAGGGCCTGGCCGTGGCAGTCGGGCTGGAGGATGCCGTCGTACCAGGCGAGCTGGCCGGAGACGACGGTGGCGCGTACCCGGGAGCGGAAGCGCCGGCCGGCGAAGGGCGTCCAGTTGCAGCGGCTCAGGATGGGGTCGTCGTCCACGGCCCGGGGCTGGTCGGCCACCAGCGCCAGATCGGCCCAGTAGCCTTCCCGCAGGTAGCCGCGCTCGCGGATCTGAAACAGGTCGGCCACGGCGTGGCTGCAGCGGGTGACCAGGGTGGGGAGCGCCAGCAGCCGGTCGTGTACCAGTTCCATCAGCGCGGGCAGGGCGTGCTGGACGAGGGGCAGGCCGGAGGGGGCTGCGGCGTAAGGGGCGGCTTTCTCTTCCCGGGTGTGGGGGGCGTGATCGGTGCCGATCACGTCGATGCGCCCGCTGGCCACGGCGGCGCGCAGGGCGTCCCGGTCGGCGCGGGTCTTTACTGCGGGGTTGCACTTGAGGTGACTGCCCAGGGCCGGGTAGTCGGTGTCGTCGAAGAGAAGGTGGTGGATGCAGGCTTCGGCGGTGATCCGTTTGCCTGCCAGCGGGCCCTCGTCGAAGAGTTCGAGCTCCCGCGCGGTGGACAGGTGCAGCACGTGCAGCCGTGTGCCGTGGCGGCGGGCGAGCGCCACGGCCAGTGACGAGGAGCGGTAGCAGGCTTCTGCGCTGCGGATCTGCGGGTGGGCGTCGAAGGGGACGGCGGCGCCATGGCGGGCGTGCCACAGGGCTTCGTTGGCGAGAATGGTGGGGGTGTCTTCGCAGTGGGCGAGGAGGAGGGTGGGCGCACAGGCGAACAGGCGTTCGAGCACGACCGGGTCATCCACCAGCATGTCGCCGGTGGAGGCGCCCATGAATACCTTGATGCCGGCGATGCGGCGGGGGTCGGCGCTGGCGACCGCGTCCAGGTTGTGGGTGGAGACGCCCAGGTGGAAGGCGTAGTTGGCACGGCTCCCGGCGGCGGCGAGGGCGCGCTTGGTGTCCACGGCGGCCATGTCGAGGGTTGGCGGGCGGGTGTTGGGCATGTCCATGAAGCTGGTGATGCCCCCCGCGACGGCCGCGGCCGACTCGCTGGCGATGCAGCCCTTGTGGGTGAGTCCGGGCTCGCGGAAGTGCACCTGGTCGTCGATCATGCCGGGCAGCAGCCAGGCTCCGGCGGCGTCGATCTCGACATCGGCGCTGCGGTCGATGGCTCCGGCGATGTGCGCGATGCGGCCGTCGGCGACGAGCAGGTCAGCGTCGGTGATCCGGCCTTCGTTCACCAGCCGGGCGTTGCGGATGAGGATGTGTCGGGGCATGGTTAGAACTCGTTCTGCAGCTTCTTGTACCCCTGGACCAGGGAGTGGTTGGTGCGCACGACGTCTTCCGAGAACTCGGTGGCCTGGGCGGTGACCCGGGGCATGGCGGCCAGATCGGTGTGGGGGCCGATGCGTTCGGTGGAGGGCACGTAGAAGCCGGCGGGCAGGTCGGCGCCGTCCACCACCGCGTTGTGGCGCACCACGCAGCCGTCGCCGACCCGGCAGTTGAACAGCACGCTGTTGAAGCCGATGAAGACCCGGTCGCCCACCGTGCAGGGGCCGTGCACGATGGAGCGGTGGGCGATCGAGGTGTGCTGCCCGATGGTGACCGCGGCGCCGGATTTGGAGTGGATCACCACTCCGTCCTGGATGTTGGAGTGGGCGCCGATGCGGATCGGCTGCATGTCGCCGGTGGCGTCCACCTCGTCGGCGCGGATCACCGCGTAGGGGCCGATGAAGACGTTCTCCTCGACGATGACCTTGCCGCACAGGATGGCGGTCTGGTCGACGTAGGCGGTCTCGTGGATCTGCGGCAGGTCGCCGCGGGGGTTCTTGCGGATCATGGGCGTGGGCTGAGGCCTTGCTGGGTGGAGATGACGCTGCGTGCGCACGCTTCGTGGCGGAGCTGAGCGAGGGCTTCGTCCAGGCGCAGGTTGCCGAGATCCTTGCCAGCGCAGTTGCGCAGCGCGATCTGCCCCTCGGCTTTCTCCCGCTCGCCGATGATCAGGAGGTAGGGCACTTTCAGGAGGGTGTGCTCGCGGATCTTGTAGCCGACCTTCTCGTTGCGAAGGTCGATGCCGGCCCGGATGCCTGCCTGCCGGAGCGCCTTGTGCACCACGCGGGCGTAGTCGGCCTGGCTGTCGGTGATGGTGAGGACCATCGCCTGCCGGGGCGCCAGCCACAGGGGGAAGTGACCACCGAAGTGCTCGATGAGGATGCCGGTGAAACGCTCCAGCGACCCGAACAATGCCCGGTGGAGCATGACCGGGCGCTGGCGTTCGCCGTGTTCGTCGATGTAGTGGATGTCGAAGCGCTCAGGCAGGTTGAGGTCCACCTGCAGGGTGCCGCATTGCCAGTCGCGGCCGATGGCGTCGCGGAGCACGAACTCGAGCTTCGGGCCGTAGAAGGCGCCTTCGCCCGGGTTGATCCGGTAGGCGATGCCCATCCGGTCGAGGGCGCCGGAGAGCGCGCCTTCGAGGGTGTCCCAGGTCTCGTCGCTGCCGATGCGGGTGGCCGGCCGCGTGGAGAGCTTGACGGCCACGTCGTCGAAGCCGAAATCCCGGTAGATGTCGAAGACCAGGCCGATGGTGGCGGCGCACTCGTCCTGCATCTGGGCCGGGGTGCAGAAGATGTGGGCGTCGTCCTGGGTGAAGTGGCGGACCCGCAGCAGGCCGTGGAGGGCGCCGGACGGTTCGTAGCGGTGCACCTTGCCGAACTCGGCCATCCGCAGTGGGAGATCCCGATAGCTCTTGATGCCCTGGGCAAACAGGGAGACGGCGCCGGGGCAGTTCATCGGCTTGAGGGCGAAGACCCGCTCGTCCTCGGTGGTGGTGGTGAACATCGCGTCGTGGTAGTTGGTCCAGTGGCCCGAGGTTTCCCAGAGGCTGCGATCCATGACGTCGGGTGTGTTGATCTCGATGTAGTCGGCTTCGTCCTGACGGGCGCGCATGTAGGCGATGAGCTGCTGGAAGAGGGTCCAGCCGGCGGCGTGCCAGAACACCGACCCCGGGGCGCAGTCGTCGAAATGAAAGAGATCGAGCTGGGCGCCGAGCCGGCGGTGGTCACGCCGGGTGGCTTCTTCGAGGCGGGTGAGATAGGCGTCAAGGGCTTTCGCGTCAGGCCAGCAGGTGCCGTAGATGCGTTGCAGCATGGCGTTGCGGGCGTCGCCACGCCAGTAGGCGCCAGCCACCTTGGTGAGCTTGAAGGCCTTCAGCCTGCCGGTGTCCGGCACGTGGGGGCCGCGGCACAGATCCTCGAAATCCCCCTGGCGGTACAGCGACAGGGTTTCGCCTTCGGGAATGGCGCGGACGAGTTCGGCCTTGTAGTGCTCACCCAGTCCTTCGAAGTGGGCGATGGCTGCTTCGCGGGGCAGCTCGCGCCGGCTGACCGGCAGTCGGGCGGCGGCGAGTTCGCGCATGCGTGCTTCGATGAGGCTGAGGTCGTCCGGCGTGAAGGGCCGCTCGAAGGCGAAGTCGTAGTAGAAGCCATCTTCGATGGTCGGACCGATGGTGACCTGGGCCGACGGAAAACACTGTTTCACAGCCATCGCCAGCAGGTGGGCGCAGGAGTGGCGGAGGATCTCCAGGCCTTCCGGGTCGCGATCGGTGATCAGGCCGAGGTTTGCGTCCTTTTCGATGAGGAAGCGGGTGTCGACCAGTCGGCCATCCACTCGGGCGGCGAGGGCGGCCTTGGCGAGCCCCGGGCCGATATCGGCAGCGATCCGGGCAACGGTGATGGCGTGAGGGTAGTGGCGCTGGCTGCCGTCCGGCAGGGTGATGCTTGGCATGGCGGATGTGCGTCGTCAGGTTGTGGGAGGGTCAGCGGCGGTCGGGGTCGCCGGCGGCGTGGGCGTTGGGTGGCAGCGGCGAGGGCAGTGGTGCGTCCAGGACTTCGACCATGTCGCCCCGGACGCCGTTGTAGAAGCAGCTGCGCCGCCCCGTGTGGCAGGCGCCACCGAGTTGATCCACCAGCAGGAGCAGGGCGTCACCGTCGCAGTCGAAGCGCAGGTCGATCACCTGCTGGCGACAGCCGGAGGTCTCGCCCTTGCGCCACAGGGCCTGGCGCGAGCGGGACCAGTAACAGGCCTGGCCGGTGGCGAGGGTTTCCTCCAGCGCGGCGCGGTTCATCCAGGCCAGCATCAGCACCTCGCCACTGTCGTGCTGCTGGGCGATTGCGGCCACCAGACCGTCGTGGTTCCAGGGCAGGGTGTCGAGCACTGCCAGGAGCGGCGCACGACTGCCCGTCGGGGCGTGCTCGAGTCGGGTTAACATCGCGGTCTATTACCCATGATCGGATTAGAAATGCAATGTTATAACATTGCATTTCCGAGACCAAGCGCGACCGATGAAGACCACCTATACCGCAGTTGAACCCCTTGTCGATGAGGCCGTCGCCCTGGACCGGGCAGAGGCCGGCTGTCGGGCACGAGGGGCAAGCCTCACGCCGATCCGCCGGATGGTGCTGGCGATGCTGCTCCGTCACCCCGGTGGCTTGAAGGCTTACGATCTGCTGGAGCGGATCAAGGCCGACAAGCCCGGCGCTTCGCCACCGACGGTGTATCGGGCGCTGGATTTCCTGATCGAGCAGGGGCTGGCCCACAAGATCGGGCGGATGAATCTCTTCGTGGCCTGCAGTCAGGAGTGCCATCAGCCGCAGATGGCTGCGCTGTTCCTCGTCTGCCCCCGCTGCAATGGCGTGACAGAGCTACGGGACGATGCGGTGATCCGCGCCCTGTCGGCGAGCCTGGTGGCGGCCGGGCATCAGCTTGAAAGCCAGGAAGTGGAGATCGGGGCGATCTGCCCGAGATGTAGGGCGCTGGCCCAGGGCTGACGCCCCGAGGCCGGCTGCCGGCGGGGATGCCGGCAGGCCGTTGGCGTCGATGCTCAGCCTTCGAGCATGCCGCGCAGCTCGCGCACGCGGGCCAGGCTGTCGCCGTCGCCCAGGGTGGTGAAGGCTTCCTCGACCACGTTGAGGGTATCCATGGCATCGTCGCGCAGGCCGCCCATCGCCAGCACCTGCACCAGCAGCATGCCGATGCCGCCGATGGCGTCGGGCTGGCCGTGGCGGCAGCTGAGCTGGAAGGCCTCGGCGAGTTCTTCGTAGATCTGCTGGAGGTTGCCGCTTTCGTGCTCGCGCCGGGCGAGGCGGATGTTGGCCATCGAGAACAGCACGTGGGCGATGCCTTCGTCGTCGCCCAGCTCGGTCACCGCCGGCAGACGCTCGGCGTGCAGCGCCATGGCGTCGTCGAGCCGGCCCTGGGCGAACAGCACGTCGGCGATGCGCCCCTGGGTGATGGCCCTCTCGCGCGCCTCGCCGGTTTCGGTGAAGTGGGGCAGGATCTCGTCGTTGAGGATGAGCAGCGCTTCCTCGAGGCGGCCTTCCATCAGGAGCGAATCGGCAATGTCGCGGCGGGCGAGGATGGTCGGGGTGTCGGTCATGGCGGGGGAGGTGAAGAGGGGAAAGGCCGCCGATGATACCGGCCGGGAGTGGCGGCAGGAAAGCTCGGGAATTTTTCCCATGGTGCGGGAAGCGACGGGTGCGTACGCTGCCGGAAAACACCGATAACGGAGACTTTCACTCATGCTTCGCCCCGCCGCATCCCGTTTCCCCGCCCTTACGCCCCTCGCGCTCGCCATTGCCGCGGGCTTTCCGCTCCAGAGTGTGGCCGCCGACGAGCCGGTTGCCGTCGTCACGCCGGAAGTCACCGTGATCGGCCAGACGCCGCTGCCGGGCCTCGAACTGCCCTTGCCGATGATCGCCGCGCCAGTGCAATCGGTCACCGCCCGGGAGATCGATGCCAGCGGGGCGAACGACGTTGCCGCCTACATGAACCGCCGCCTGTCCGGCGTGCATGTTAACGAGACCCAGGGCAACCCGTTCCAGATGGACGTGAATTACCGGGGCTACACCGCTTCGCCGCTGCTGGGCACGCCCCAGGGCATGTCGGTTTACTTCGACGGCGTCCGCATCAATCAGCCGTTCGGCGACGTGGTGAGCTGGGATCTGATCCCGAAGGCGGCGATCGCCACGATGAACCTGATGCCGGGCTCCAACCCGCTGTTCGGCCTCAACACCCTGGGCGGCGCGCTGGCGATCCAGACCAAGGAAGGCCGCACCCATCCGGGTTCGACGGTGCAGCTCACCGGCGGCAGCAACAGCCACCGCTCGCTGGAGTTCACTCACGGCGGCTTCAACGACGACAACGGGCTGGAATGGTTCTTCGCCGGCAACCTCTACCGGGACAGCGGCTGGCGCACCAACTCGCCGTCCGACGTGCGCCAGCTCTTCGGCAAGCTGGGCTGGCAGGATGCCCGCACCGACATCGATCTCGCCATCGCCTACGCCGACAACAAGCTCAACGGCAACGGCCTGCAGGAAAAGCGGCTGCTGGAGCAGGACTACAGCAGCATCTACACCCAGCCGGACATCACCCAGAACCGCTCGCTGTTCCTCAACCTCACCGGCCGCCACAGCCTCTCCGACGCGCTGATGCTGTCGGGCAACGTGTATTACCGCAAGATCAACACCGCCACCACCAACGGCGACGTGAACGAAGGCGCCCTCGACCAGTCGATCTATCAGCCGGGCGCAGCCGAGCGGGCGGCGCTCACCGCCGCCGGCTACAGTGGCTTTCCGACCAGCGGCGCCAATGCGTCGAACACGCCTTTCCCGATGTGGCGCTGCATCGCCAACGCGCTGCTGGCCGACGAGCCCAACGAGAAGTGCTCCGGCCTCATCAACCGCACCCGCACCGACCAGGAGAACTTCGGCCTCTCGGGCCAGCTCAGCCACTCCGGCATGCTCGACGGCCGCAAGAACCTCTTCATCGCCGGCGCCGCCTACGACCACAGCAATCTGCACTTCCAGCAGAGCGGCCAGTATGGCTACATCAACGCCGATCGCAGCGTGACCCCGGTGGATGCCTGGGCTGATGGCAGCCAGAACGCCGGCGCGGGCGAGACGGCCCTGGATTCGCGCGTCAATCTCAGCGGTCGCACCCGCACCTGGAGCCTCTTCGCCACTGACACCCTGTCGATCACCGACCGCTGGCACGCCACCCTGTCGGGCCGCTACAACCGCACCCAGGTGAAGAACCGCGACCTGCTCAACCCGGGCGGCGGCGCCGATTCGCTGGACGGCAACCACAGCTTCAGCCGCTTCAACCCGGCCGCCGGCATCACCTACACGCCGTCGAAGGCGTGGAGCGCCTACGCCGGCTACAGCGAAGGCAGCCGCACGCCCACCGCCATCGAGCTTGGCTGCGCCAACCCCGACAACCCCTGCAAGCTGCCCAACGCCATGGCCGGCGATCCGCCGCTCAAGCAGGTCGTCACCAAGACCTGGGAGTTCGGCCTGCGCGGGGCCGTCGATTCGAAGACCCGCTGGAACCTTGGCCTGTTCCGTTCCGAGAACCAGGACGACATCCTCTTCGTGGCCGACGACGCGCTGGGCTACGGCTACTTCAAGAACTTCGGCAAGACCCGTCGCCAGGGCGTCGAGGCCGGCGCCAGCACCGTCGTCGGGCCGGTGAGCCTGGCCCTCAACTACACCTTCCTCGACGCGACCTACCGCAGCGCCGAAGTGGTGGGCGGTGCCGGCAACAGCACCAACAGCGAAGGGGCTGGTCTCGAAGGCACCATCGACATCCGTGCCGGTGACCGCATCCCGCTGATCCCGCGTCACCTGGTCAAGGCCTCGGCCGACTGGAAGGTGCTGCCGGCCTTCGCGCTCACCGCCGACCTCATCGCCGTCTCCGGCAGCTACGCCCGCGGCAACGAGAACAACAGCCACCAGGCCGACGGCACCTACTACATGGGCTCCGGGCGCTCCGGCGGCTACGCGGTGACCAACCTCGGCGCGCGCTACGACGTGAGCCGCGGCGTGCAGCTCTTCGGCCAGATCAACAACCTGTTCGACCGCGAGTACGCAACCGGGGCCCAGCTCGGCTCCACCGCCTTCTCGTCCAGCGGCGGCGTGCTCGCCCGGCCGTTTGCGCCGGTGGGCGGCGAGTATCCGCTGGTGGGTTCCACCTTCTACGCGCCGGGTGCGCCGCGGACCTTCTGGGTCGGCCTGCGCTATAGCCTGTGATCGCCCCCGCCCGGCCGCCCGCCTGCAGCGACCGGAGGGCCGTGCGGTGAGCATCGGCCTGGCCGGTCTTTACGAAGAAATCGGGCAGGCGCTCACGGCGCTGCGGGCCAACGCCGCCTTCCTGCTGCGCAAGAGCGGGGAGGCGGAGCTGCAGGCCGCCGCCCGCGACGTGGAAACCCAGGGCGCCGCCATCGACCGGCGCCTGCGGGTGCTTCAGCACCAGCTGCCGGCCGATTCGGCCGATGCTGCACCGGCCGTGCAGCCGATGCTCCACGCCGCGCTGGAAAACTGGCAGGATGTGCCCGGCGTCGTTTCGCCGCCCGTCCTCCACGTTGATCCGCCCGCCTTGCGGCTGTCCCGAACCATGCTCGAAACCCTTTGCCAGTTGAGCTGCCAGGCCCTTGCGCTGTCCGCCGGCGGCCCGGCGCTGCGCGTATCTGTGCTTATCGATTTTCAGGATTCACCCCATCTGTGCTGGTCGGCCGACAACGGCGCCGGGTTGCGGCTCACCGCCCGGCTGCCGCTGGGCGCGGAGGTGGCGTGATGGATTGCAAGCTGCGCGTCGTGCTGGCCGACGACCACGCGGTGGTGCGTACCGGCTACCGGCGCCTGCTGGAACTGGAAGACGACATGGAAGTGGTGGCGGATTTTGGCGACAGCGATTCGACCTGCGCCTGGTTTGCCAGCCACTGCGCCGACGTGCTGGTGCTGGATCTGTCGATGCCGGGGCGCGGCGGGCTGGAAACCCTCGCCCGGGTCAAGGCTCGCGAGGGTTCGCCCAAGGTGCTGGTGTTCTCGATGCACGACAACCCGGCGATCGTCGACCAGGCCCTCAAGGCCGGCGCCGACGGTTATCTCACCAAGAGCAGTGAACCCGACCTGTTGATCGACGCGGTGCGTCGGGTGGCGCGGGGCGAGCGGCCGTTGTCGGCGGATGTGGCGGCTGCCCGGGCCGGTGCCGATGGCGCGGCGCTGCACGCCGCATTGTCACCGCGGGAGTTCGAGATCTTCAGGCTGCTGGCGGCGGGGCGGACGGTGGAGCAGATCGCCGCGAGGCTCTTCCTCAGCGCCAAGACGGTGGCCAATTACCAGACGATGATCCGCCAGAAGACCGGTCTGGCGAGCGTGCTGGAGATGTACCGCCACGCCGACACCCACGGCCTGCTCGACGGCAGCGAGTAATCCCGGCCGGGCAGACGCCCGGCGCAGGGCTTAGTGCAGGCTTTCGTCGAGCGTGGCGACGGCGTCGAATTCGCGCTGGTTGGCGTCGTGGCGGCGCTTGACGAGATACATCATCCCCGCCACGAACAGCCCGAAGGCCACCACCACGATGTTGATCGAGAGGTTGGCGCGGATCAGCAGCGCGTAGAGGCCGGTCATCACCAGGATCGACAGGTTCTCGTTGAAGTTCTGCACCGCGATGGAGTGGCCCGCGCCCATCAGGATGTGGCCACGGTGCTGGAGCAGGGCGTTCATCGGCACCACGAAGAAGCCCGACAGCCCGCCGATCAGCACCATCAACACCATCGCAAGGTTCATGTCGGTGACGAAGATCATCACATTGACGATGATGCCCATCGCGATGCCCAGCGGGATGACCTTTACCGAGGCGCGCATCGTCACCATCTTGGCGGCCATCGCCGCGCCGATGGCGACGCCGACAGCCACCACGCCCTGGAGCATCGAGGCCTTCGACAGATCCAGGTGCAGGGCCTGCTCGGCCCACTTGATCACGATGAACTGGAGGGTTGCGCCGGCACCCCAGAAGAGGGTGGTGGTGGCGAGGGAGATCTGGCCCAGCTTGTCACGCCACAGGAGGCGCAGGCAGTGGTTGAAATCGTGGATCAGGTAAGCCGGGTTCTTCTTGAGGACCTTGTGGTCCACCCCGGTGTCGGGCACCTTGAGGTTGAACAGCGCCGCGGTGAGGTAGAGGACGCCGACGATGCACAGGGCCATTTCGGGCACGGTGTCGATGCCGGTGTCGATCAGCGGGAGGTCGAATCCGAGCAGCGCCTGGGAAAAATTGGGCTTGATGAGCATGCCGCCGACGAGGGTGCCGAGGATGATCGCGCCCACCGTGAGGCCCTCGATCCAGCCGTTGGCCACCACCAGAAAGCGCGGCGGCAGGTATTCGGTGAGGATGCCGTACTTGGCCGGCGAATAGGCCGCAGCCCCCAGCCCGACCACCGCGTAGGCGGCGAGCGGGTGCAAGCCGCCGAACATCAGCGAGCAGCCGACGATCTTGATCCCGTTGCTGATGAGCATCACCCGCCACTTGGGCATGGAGTCGGCAAAGGCGCCCACGAAGGCGGCCAGCAGCACGTACGAGAGGGTGAAGAACAGCTTGAGGAGCGGTTCGTATTCCTGCGGTGCCTGCATCTCCCGGAGCACATAGATGGAGGCGATGAGCAAGGCGTTATCGGCCAGCGCAGAGAAAAACTGCGCCGCCATGATCATGTAGAAACCGAAGGGCATCGCAGGCTACGGAAGCTCGGTGAATTTGACGGACCGCGCTTTATACCACGAAGGCCATGATGACTTATGGCGACGCCGTCAATGTTGTGCTCCAATAGCACTCACCATAAACCGGGTTTATCAGCCATGGCCGATCGTCGACTTCAGGTATTCCATGCCGTAGCCCGGCACGGGTCGTTCACGCGCGCTGCCGAAGCGCTCTTCATGACCCAGCCGGCGGTGACCTTCCAGATCAAGCAGCTGGAAGAGCAGTTCAATACCCGTCTGTTCGACCGGGGGCACGGGCGCGTCACGCTCACCGCCGCGGGCGAGCTGGTGATGGCCTACGCCGAGCGGATCCTCGGCTTGTCGGAAGAGCTCGAAGCCCGGGTCGGCGAGCTCACCGACGAACTCTCCGGCGTACTCCACCTGGGCACCAGCACCACCATTGCCGCCTACTGGCTGCCGTGGCTCCTCGAAGGCTTCAAGCGGCGTTATCCGCGGGTCCTGCCGCGGGTGTCGGTGGGCAACTCCCAGACCATCGAAGGGCGGGTCATGGACCGCAGCCTCGACGTGGGCCTGATCGAGATCGTCACCGATCAACCCACCCTCGAGCGCCGCCACCTGGGCCAGGATGAGCTCCACGTGATCGTCGCGCCGGGGCATCCGCTCACCGCTGAGAAGGCCGTGCGCGCCGAACAGCTCGCCGCCCAGCCGCTGCTCCACCGGGAACCCGGCAACGGCATCCGCGATCTGGTGGACCAGTTCTTCACCAACGCCGGCATCCCGTACGAAGACCTCAACGTCACGGCGGAACTCGGCAGCCTGTCGTCGGTCAAGCACCTGGCGTCCGCCGGGCTGGGCGTGGCGGTGGCGTCCCGCGCCGCCATCGGCCGTGAGCTCAAGGCCGGCCAGCTCGCCGCGATTCCCCTCGATCCGCCGCTTTTCACGCCCCTCGAAGTCATCCTGCTCAAAGACAAGTTCCGCTCCCGGCTGGTGAACACCTTCGCCGACTACGCCGCCGAAGAGATCCCCCGCCTCGCCGCTGAAAGATACTGATGCCCCGTCCGATCCGTGCCTCCATCGACCTGGAGGCCCTGCGTCACAACTACCTCGTTTCAAAGCATCGCGCCGGTTCTGCCCGAGCCTTCGCGGTGGTCAAGGCTAACGCCTACGGCCACGGCCTCGACCGGGCCATCCGTGCCCTGGCGCCCGTGGCCGACGGCTTCGCGCTGCTCGATCTGGCCGAAGCCCGCCAGCTGCGTGCAGCCGGCGTCACCGCCCCGATCGCGCTGCTCGAAGGCTTCTTCGAGCCGGCCGACCTGGCCGACATCGTCGCCCTCGGCCTCACGCCGGCTATCCACAGCGATGCCCAGCTGGCGATGCTGGAGCGCGCCCGGCCCGAGGGCGTCATCGACGTGCTCCTCAAGATCAACTCCGGCATGAATCGCCTCGGCTTCACGGCCGACCACTTCGGCGCGGCGCTGGCCCGCCTGCGGGCGATGCCCTGGGTGCGCGGCATCACGCTGATGACCCACTTCGCCCGCGCCGACGACGAGGTGGGCATCGGCGCCCAGTTCGCCACCTTCAAGGCCATCACTGCCGGGCTCGACCTGCCGGTGAGCCTCGCCAACTCGGCGGCGCTGCTGCGCTTCCCCGAGGCTACCGGGCAGATCGTTCGGCCGGGCATCATGCTCTACGGCGCCTCGCCGATGCCCGATCTGCACAGCGCCGACGAACTCGGCCTGCGCCCGGTGATGACCCTCACCAGCGAGATCATCGGCGTGCAGGAGATCGCCGCCGGCGAACGCGTCGGCTACGGTGGCACCTTCGAGGCCAGCGGCCCGACCCGCGTCGGCGTGGTGGCCTGCGGCTACGCCGACGGCTACCCGCGCCACGCACCCACCGGCACGCCGATCCTGGTGGGCGGACGCCGCACCCGCACCCTCGGCCGGGTGTCGATGGACATGCTGGCGTGCGATCTGTCGCACCTCGAAGACGCCGGCGTCGGCTCGCCGGTCACCCTGTGGGGCGACGGTCTGCCCGCCGACGAGGTAGCGACCGCCGCCGGCACCATCAGCTATGAACTCTTCTGCGCCCTGGCGCCCCGCGTTCCGGTGAGCGTGCGCGGCGAATCTGCCGGGGCCGCCTGATGGCCAAGGTCAAGACCGAATACGTCTGCTCCGAGTGCGGTGGCAAGTCGCCCCGCTGGCAGGGCCAGTGCCCCCACTGCAAGGTCTGGAACACGCTCGTCGAATCGGTGGTCGAGCCCGAGGCGCCCGTGGCCAAGCGTTTTGCGGCGCTTGCCGGCGACAGCGGCCGGCTGCAGACGCTGGCCGACGTGCAGCCCCGCGAATCCGCCCGCGTGCCCACCGGCATCGAGGAGTTCGACCGGGTGCTGGGCGGCGGGCTGGTGCCCGGCGGCGTGGTGCTGATCGGCGGCGACCCCGGCATCGGCAAGTCGACCCTGCTACTGCAGGCGCTGGCACTGCTCTCCGGCCACCTCAAGGCGCTCTACGTGAGCGGCGAGGAATCCGCCGAGCAGGTAGCGCTGCGCGCCGCGCGGCTGCAGCTCGAGGCCAGCACCCTGCAGCTGCTGCCCGAGATCAACCTCGAACGCATCCTCGCCAGCCTGCGCGACGTGAAGCCCGACGTGGCGGTGGTGGATTCGATCCAGACCGTCTATTCCGAAACCCTCGGCTCGGCGCCGGGCTCGGTGGCCCAGGTGCGCGAATGCGCGGCCCAGCTCACGCGTTTTGCCAAGCAGGGCGGCACCACGCTGATCATGGTTGGCCACGTGACCAAGGACGGCGCGCTGGCCGGCCCGCGGGTGCTGGAGCACATCGTCGACACGGTGCTGTACTTCGAGGGCGACACCCATTCGAGCTTTCGGCTGGTGCGGGCCTTCAAGAACCGCTTCGGCGCGGTCAATGAGCTGGGCGTCTTCGCGATGACCGAGAAGGGGCTGAAGGGCGTCAGCAATCCGTCGGCGATCTTCCTGTCGCAGCATGGGCAGCAGGTGCCGGGTTCGTGCGTGCTGGTCACCCAGGAAGGCACGCGGCCGCTGCTCGTGGAGATCCAGGCGCTGGTGGATTCGGCCCACAGCCCGAGCCCGCGTCGGCTGTCGGTGGGCCTGGAGCAGAACCGGCTGGCGATGCTGCTGGCGGTGCTGCACCGGCACGCCGGCGTGGTGTGCTTCGATCAGGACGTGTTCGTGAACGCCGTGGGGGGCGTGAAGATCGCCGAGCCGGCAGCCGACCTGGCGGTGCTCCTCGCCATCGTGTCGTCCCTCACCAACCGGCCGCTGCCGCGGCAGCTGGTGGTGTTTGGCGAGGTGGGCTTGGCCGGCGAGATCCGGCCGGCGCCGCGGGGCCAGGAGCGCCTGAAGGAATCCGCCAAGCTGGGGTTCACCCTTGCCCTGGTACCCAAGGCCAACGCGCCCAAGCACGACATTCCGGGAATGCAGGTGATTGCGGTGGATCGGATCGAGGAGGCGCTGGAGCGGGTTCGGGAGCTATCTTCGGCCTGATTTATGCTTTTTGCGCTGCAGAATGGCCGAAAACCACGGAAAACCTAGATATTCGTGCCACAGCTTGAAAAGAGCGATGTAAGCTAGCGCCCTGCGGGTGGTGTGGTGCGATTCGGGCACGTGGCGTCACCTGTTGGGGCTTCTGCCGTTTTGAACATCCACCCATTTCTTTCATCAACACACTAAGAGCTATGAACAAGACTGAATTGATCGAAGCGCTGGCTGGCAAGAGTGGTCTGACCAAGGCCGACGCCGGCCGTGCCGTGGACGGTGTCATGGAAATCATCACCGAAGCGCTGGGCAAAGGTGAGAGCGTGACGCTGGTCGGTTTCGGTACCTTCTCCGTGGGCGAACGCGCCGCCCGTGTCGGTCGCAATCCGCAGACCGGCGCCGAGATCCAGATTGCTGCCTCCAAGCAGCCCAAGTTCTCCGCCGGCTCCAAGTTGAAAGACGCAGTGAACAGCTGAATTTTCGTCAGTCCCCACTCGGGGAGTGATGTATCGAAAGGCGGCCATCTGGTCGCCTTTTTTTCGTCCACCGTCCGCTGGCCCGCCTGCGGCAGTGTGCGGTGTTGATGACGCTCACAGGGCTTTTCCCGGCTTAACCGAACTTAACCCGGCGCTTCGGTATAGTTGGCCGTGATTGTTCCCGAGTTCAAGCCGGCCCGTGGGGCTGGCGTACAAAAGGCAGTTCATGCCAAGCCTGTTTCGTCGCATCCCGTGGCCGCTGCTGGCTGCAAGCCTGCTGGCCGGCTGTGCGGGTTTCCTGCCGGCCGTGGGGCCGGACCACACCCCGCCCGCGCTGGCGCTTCCCGCCGGCTGGACCCAGCCTCCGGAGGTTGCGGGCAACGCCGACCTCGCCCGCTGGTGGCAGCAGTTTGATGATCCCCAGCTCGACTCCCTGATCGACGCGGCGCTGGCCGACAGCCTCGACCTGCGTCAGGCCGAAGCGCGCCTGCGTCAGGCCCGGGCCGCCCGGGCCCAGGCGGTGAGCGGGCTGTTCCCGAGCCTCACCGCGTCGGGCGGCGCGAGCCGCAGCCATTCCGCCCGCACCATCAGCGCAGTGCCGCCGCGCACCACCTGGGACGCGGGTTTCGACGCGGGCTGGGAGATCGACCTCTTCGGTGCAAGCCGGCGTGGGGTGGAGGCTGCTTCGGCCGAGCTCGACGCCAGCGCTGCGAGCCTCGCGAACGTGCGCGTCTCGCTGGCCGCCGAGGTGGCGCAGAACTACGTGGAACTGCGGCTTCACCAGCGCCGGCTGGCGATCGCCCGGGACAACCTCGCGTCCCAGACGGAAACCCTGCAGATCACCGACTGGCGCAACCAGGCCGGGCTGGCGTCGAGCACCGATGTCGCCCAGGCCCGCACCAGCCGCGAGCAGACCCGCGCCACCATTCCCGATCTCGAAGAGAGCCTGGCAGCGGCCGCCAACCGGCTGGCGGTGCTCCTCGGCCAACCGCCGGGCAGCCTCAATGACGGCCTTGCCGGGGCCGGCGAACTGCCGCCGCTGCCGGCCCGCGTGGCTGCCGGCATCCCCGCCGATGTACTGCGCCAGCGGCCGGATCTGATCGTCGCCGAGCGCAGCCTTGCCGCCGAGACCGCGCGGGTTGGCCAGAAGCTGGCCCAGCGCTTTCCGAGCCTCAATCTTGGGGCCAGCTTTGGCTGGCAGGCTTACAGCCTGGGCGGGCTGGGCGCGGCCGGAAGCCTCGCCCGGTCGGTGAGCGGGTCTCTGGCCGGCACGCTGTTCGACGCCGGTCGGCTGAAGAGCGCGGTGGACATCCAGACCGCCGTTCAGGAAGAAGCGCTGGCCGCCTACGAGGCGGCGGTGCTGGGCGCGCTGGAGGAGGTCGAGAACGCCCTGACGGCGTATGCCTCGGGCCGCGAGCGGGGCGACGCCCGGCGGGCGGCGGCTGCTTCGGCGCGGGAGGCGGCGTCGCTGTCGCGCAATCTCTACCAGGCCGGGCTGACGGATTTCCAGAAAGTGCTCGAAACCGAGCGCACCCGGCTCACGGCCGAAGACAACCTGGCCTTGGCCGAAGCGGCGATGCGGACCAATCTGATCAAACTCTACAAGGCCCTCGGCGGCGGCTGGCAGGTGGCCGACGCCGGGGCGCCGGAAGGCAGGGCAGCACCATGAACCAGACCACCGACAAACCGGGCAATGCAGATGAAGCGCTGGCAGCGATGCTCGGCCGCGCGGCCACCGGCACAGGCAAGGGCCGGCTGCGGCGCTGGCTGATCATCGGCGCCGGCGCGGTGGCGGTGATCGCCGCACTGGCCTTGCTGGGCGGCGGCGATCAGGGCGCGGCCGGGCGCTACATCACCGAAGAGGCCAGCACCGGCAAGCTGACGGTGACGGTGTCGGCCACCGGCACGCTGCAGCCCACCAAATCGGTGGACGTGGGCAGCGAGCAGTCCGGCACCCTGGCCACCGTGCTGGCCCAGGAGAACGACCGGGTGAAGAAGGGCCAGCTTCTTGCGCAGCTCGACACCGCCAAGCTGCGCGACGCGGTGGCCAAGAGCAGCGCGGCGCTGGCGGCGGCCAACGCGTCGGTGGCCCAGGCCCGGGCGACGGTGGCCGAAGCCCGGGCGTCCCTGTCGCGGATGCGGCAGGTGGCCGAGCTGTCCGGCGGCAAGGTGCCGGCCCGCACCGAACTCGAAACCGCCGAGGCCACCCTCCAGCGGGCTGTCGCCAACGAGGCCAGCGCCCGGGCGTCGGTGGTCCAGGCCGAGGCGGTGCTGAAGACCGACCAGACCAATCTTTCCAAGGGCACGATCCGCTCGCCGGTGGATGGCGTGGTGCTCACCCGCAAGGTGGAGCCCGGCCAGTCGGTGGTGGCGGCGATGACGATTCCGGTGCTGTTCACCCTGGCCGAGGATCTCGCCCGGATGGAGCTGCAGGTGAAGGTGGACGAGGCCGACGTGGGCTCCGTGAAGCTCGGCCAGCCGGCCAGCTTCACGGTGTCGGCGTGGCCGGGGCGAAACTTTCCGGCGACCATCGAGCGGGTCGGGCTGGGTTCGACGATCACCGACAACGTGGTCACCTATAAAACCGTGCTCACGGTGAACAACGACGACCTGGCCCTGCGCCCGGGGATGACCGCCACCGCCACCATCGTCACCGCCCAGCGGGACAACGCCTTGCTGGTGCCCAACGCCGCGCTACGCTTTACGCCGCCCAAGGCCGCGCCGAAGGCCGAACGCAGCCTGGTGGCCAGCCTGCTGCCGCGCCCGCCGTCGGAGGCGAAGCACGGCACGGCGACGGCTGTGCCCGGCGCCTCCCAGGTGTGGGTGCTGGAGAACGGCGAGCCCCGCGGCGTACCGGTGAAGACGGGCGTCAGCAATGGGCGTTTCACCGAGATCACCGGCGGCGAACTCAAGCCCGGGATGGCGGTGATCACCGAATACCAGGAAGCGAAGAAATGAGCACCGTGGGCGCCACGCCGCTGATCGAGCTCGTCGGCATCACCAAGACTTACGGCACCGGGCAGGCGGCGTTCCAGGCGCTGCAGGGGGTGGATCTCGTCATCGAGTCCGGCGAGTTCGTGGCGGTGATGGGCCCCAGCGGCTCGGGCAAATCCACGGCGATGAATATCCTCGGCTGCCTCGATACGCCCACGTCCGGCGAGTACCGCTTCCGGGGCGTGCATGTGGAATCGCTGGAGCGCAACCAGCGGGCGCTGCTGCGCCGGCATTGCCTGGGTTTCGTGTTCCAGGGCTTCAACCTGCTGGCGCGCACCTCGGCCCAGGAGAACGTCGAGCTGCCGCTGCTCTACCGGGGCGAAGCGGCCGAGGCGCGCCACGCGGCGGCCCGGGCGGCGCTGGCCAAGGTGGGGCTAGCCGGCTGGGAGACCCACACCCCGGCCGAGCTTTCCGGCGGCCAGCAGCAGCGGGTCGCCATCGCCCGGGCGATCGTCACCAACCCGCTGGTGCTGCTGGCCGACGAGCCCACCGGCAACCTGGACAGCCATCGCAGCCACGAGATCATGGAACTGCTGGCCGCCCTCAATCGCGAGCAGGGCATCACCATCATCATGGTCACCCACGAACCGGACATGGCCGCCTACGCGCGCCGGGTGGTGCGTTTTGTGGATGGCCGGGTGGCGAGCGACGAAGTGCGCGCGGCCAATGTTGCGGAGGCCCAGCCATGCTCCTGAGCGCGCTGCTGCTGGCCCTGCGGGAGATCCGCCGCAACCTGATGCGCTCCTTCCTCACGGTGCTGGGCATCGTGATCGGGGTGGCGGCGGTCATCACCATGGTGACGCTCGGCAACGGCGCCACGCGGATGGTGTCGGACCAGATCTCCAGCCTGGGCAGCAACCTGCTGATGGTGCGGCCCGGCCAGCGCCTCGGCCCGGGGCGCGACAGCGCCGGCTCGCCGAGCTTTCGCAAGGCCGATGTCGAGGCGATCCGCAGCCAGGTGAGCAGCCTGCAGGACGTGGCGTCGGCGGTAGGCAGTTCGGTGACCCTGGTGGCGGGAAACAACAACTGGTCGGCGACGGTGAATGGCACCACCAACGCCTATCTGGTGGCCGGCAACTGGAAGCTGGCCGCCGGCCGGGCCTTTCTCGACGACGAGGAGCGCGCCGGCAAGGCTGTGTGCATCATCGGCGAAACCGTGCGCCGCGAGCTCTTCGGCAGCCGCAGCCCGCTGGGCGACGAAATCCGCGTCAAAACCTTCAGCTGTCAGGTGGTGGGCCTGCTGGCCTCGAAGGGGCAGGGCGCGATGGGGATGGATCAGGACGACATCGTGCTGATGCCGATCAGCACCGTGCAGCGGCGCATCACCGGCAACCTGGATATCCCGACCATCCTGATCGCCCTGAAGGACGGCGCCGACACCCCGGCGGTGATGGCCCAGATCCGCGGCCTGCTACGGGAGCGCCGCAAGCTCGCCGAGAACGATGCCGACAACTTCAACATCATGGACACCCGCCAGATCGCCGAGACCCTGTCGGGCACCATCCGCACGATGACCGGCCTGCTTGGCGCGGTGGCGGCGGTGAGCCTGCTGGTGGGCGGCATCGGGATCATGAACATCATGCTGGTGTCGGTCACCGAGCGCACCCGGGAGATCGGCATCCGGCTTGCCATCGGCGCGCTCGAAGGCGAGGTGCTGCTGCAGTTCCTGATCGAGGCGGTGGTGCTGTCTGCCTTCGGCGGGCTGGTGGGCATCGTGCTGGCGCTGGGCACCTGCGTGGGGCTCGCTGCGCTGATGCACATGCCCTTCCTGTTCAACCCGGGCATCAACCTGCTGGCTTTCTTCTTCTCGGCGGCGATCGGGGTGGTGTTCGGTTACGTGCCAGCCCGACGAGCGGCGAGACTCGACCCGATCGACGCGCTGCGACACGAGTGATTCGACAAATTTTGCAGATTTAGCGGGAGGGCGATGTCCCTCCTTTTTTTTGCCTGCCCGAAAGACCATGTGGCTCAAGGGGCCTGTCTTTTTGTGACGAAGCGCACGCCACGCCCCAACATAAGAAAATTTCCTACACAATTATTGGAAACGTCTAAAATAGCAAAAACATCAAATTAAATAAAATGTGTCGTAACTCATTCAGATCCCCGATCGCATGAAAACGACCACGAAACACCTGCATCACCCCCTCTGCGCCGGCAGCCCTGTTGCCGTCCATTCCTGACCAAGGAGGCCACCATGCCAACCCATCACAGTGATCTCTATCACTCCGGCCCGTACGAACTCGGCTGCGGCACCGATCTGGTCCTGGGACATGACGAACTGAGCCGGCGCCTGGAGCGGGAGCAGCGGGAGAAGGCCGACGCGCAGATCCATCTGCAGCGCCTCTCGGCCGAGGTTCAGCAACTGCGCGCCCAGCGCGACGAGGCGCTTCGCGCCCTCGAGCTGTCAAACCAGAACGCCATGTTCCAGCTGGCGAAGGCGGCCGAGGAGAAGGATGGCGAGGCCGGCCAGCACATGCGCAGGATTGGTGTGATCGCGGGGATGATCGCCGAGGCGATCGGCTGCTCCGAGCACTTCTGCGAGCTGATCTGCGATGCGGCCCAGCTCCACGACATCGGCAAGATCGGCATCCACGAGAGCATCCTGTCGAAGCCGGGCGCGCTGACCATCGATGAGTGGAAGCTGGTGCGGGAGCATTCGCGCATCGGCGCCGGCATCCTGTCGGCGTTCCGGTCGCCGGTGATGGATCTGGCGGCCGAGATCTCGATGTCCCACCACGAACACTACTGCGGCGCCGGCTATCCCCTCGGGCTGGCGGGCGAGGCGATTCCGCTGGCCGGGCGGATCGTCGGGCTGGCGGATTTCTTCGATTCGCTGACGATGGACCGCTGCTACCGCAAGGCCATGTCGGACGAGCAGGCGCTGGCGATGATCGCCGAGCGGCGGGGCGAGCAGTTCGACCCGCGTCTCGTCGATGCCTTCCTGCGGATTGCCGATCAGGTCATCCTGGCCCGCGACTCGATCAACGAGATCGAGGCCATCTGCGACCTGCCGGACATCCACGGCGACTGGTGGATGGCCTTTTAGGCGGATTCCTGCGCGTCGAGAATCCGCGCCACGAAGCCGGCGACGGCCTCGATCACCGCACCGGGCTGGTCCTTGTGCGGTGAATGACGGCAGTCGGCCAGCTTGACCAGATCCACATCCTTCACCTGCGCGGCGATGCGATCGAGCTGATCCATCGTCCCGTACTCGTCGTCCTCGCCCTGGATCGCCATGATCGGGCAACGGATGGTGGCGAGGTATTCCTCGATGTTCCAGTCGCGGAAGGCCGGGCTCAGCCAGATGTTGAGCCACGACATGAACACCGAGTCCACATCGAGATGATGCTTGCCGAGGCGGGCGGCAAGGTCGGTGGTCTTCCAGGCCTCGCCAGCCTGACGGATGCCGGCGATGGTCACGTCCTCCACCAGCACGTGGGGCGCCATCAGGATGATGCCGGACAGCGGCCGCGGGGTGCCGCCGGCGTTGATCAGCGAGATGCTGCCGCCGTCGCTGTGGCCAAACAGGAAGGGCCGATCCAGATCCAGCGCGTCGAGCAGGGCGGGCAGCGCCACCAGCGCCTCGTCGTGCATGTAGCGGGGCGTGCGGGCTTCACCGCGGCGGGGCGTGGAGCGGCCGTAGCCGTAGCGCGAATACACGATGGCCTCGCAGCCGGTGGCATCGGCGACCCGCTGGGGAAAATCCCGCCACATGGAAATCGAGCCGAGCCCTTCGTGCAGGAAGACGATCGCTGGTGCGCCGGGGCGAGGGTGGGCCGAAACGAGGCGGACGATCTCCAGATCCGTGTCGTGAATGCGCAGGGTTTTCATTGTTATGGTTCTCGATGCGGTTCGAAAAGCCTGATTATTGCCCAGCGGGCGGCGGCCCCGAAGTGCAGCTACGGACAGACTTCGACGAAATGCAGTCAATTTCATCGAAGGGCTTCCAATTTCTCAAAGGGTGTGTATAATCTCGATCTCTCAAGTGCGCCCGTAGCTCAGTTGGATAGAGTACTTGGCTACGAACCAAGGGGTCGTGGGTTCGAATCCTGCCGGGCGCGCCAGTTTTAAACTGGTTTGAGTTGTTGGAAACGGAGTCGCTTAAATGCGGCTCTTTTCAACTAAGGAGGGCAGGTCTCTCCGCCGCGTTGGCGGCAAAATGTGAGTTTAGCGCCCGTAGCTCAGTTGGATAGAGTACTTGGCTACGAACCAAGGGGTCGTGGGTTCGAATCCTGCCGGGCGCGCCAAAACGTGAAAGGGACTGCAGAAATGCAGTCCCTTTTTGCGTTGGGTTTCATCTGCGTAGCTGGGAATGGCCGGTGCCGGAAAGTTGATCTGCCTCAGATTCTTTTAAATAAAAATAATTATCATTACCAAAAATACTTGAAAGAGGCGGGCAGCATGCGCTTTCCCGGGCGGAACCTTGCGTGCGGGTTGTTGATGGGTTTCTTTGCCGCCTGCGTGACGGCCGACCCCGAGATCATGGTTCATGAGGCCGATCTTGCCGATCGGGGCGAGGTGGTCACGTCGCTGCACGCCAATCATGCCTGGCAGGGGCGCCGGTTCTCCGATGACGGCACCTGGCCGGCCCATCGGCTGACTTACCTGATGGCGGAATTCGCGACCGGCCTGGTACCAGGCTGGGAGGTCGGCGTGCACCTGCCGGTGATGCGCGGTGGCGCCGACGGCGTCTCGTCCGACAACGGCGCCTGGGGCGCCTCGGCCATCATGTTCCGCCTGAAGCACATCCGCCGCGCCGGGGAAGGCTGGTTTTACGGCTTCAATGCCGAGTACGACATCAATGCCCGCCGCTACGTGCGCGATCCCCGCGGTGCGGAGTTTCGCGGCATCGTCGGTTTTGATGGCGAGCACGTCCGGGTTACCGCCAACCCGCATCTGATGTGGGGCTGGGGCCGCGAGGACAGCCCTCGGTCGCCCGATCTCAACCTTGATCTCAAGGCGCTTTTCAAGGCGTCTGAAACCTTTGCCTGGGGCATCGAGGCCTACACCGACGGCGGGCGCATCAATCGACTGCGCCCGGGGGACCGCGACCGGACGATCTATCTGGTGGCCGAGTACGAAACCCGGATCGGCGCGATCCATGTGGGGCTCGGTCAGGGCTTCAAGGAGACGCCGGAGCGCCATCTGCTGAAGGGTGTGTGGACAACGCGTTTCTAGACCGCGTGGGAGCCCGGAGCGCCGCAGTCGAAAGGTGGTTTAATGGCCCGATTTCGTCCATGGTGGGGGTGTTCGGGTGGCTGACCGCATCGTCTGGTGGGTGTTGCTGGGGGTGGCGTTGCTGATCGGCTTCCGACAGGCGCGGGCCAGCTTCGGGCTGCATGGATTCAGCACGCGGGTGTGGCTGGTGGCGCTGTTGCCGGTCTGCACGGTACTTGGGCTGTGGAGCTGGATGCACACGGGTGCGGCGGCGCTGTCGTGGGTGCTTGGCCTGGCGCTGGTGCTGCTGGGCCTGCGTCATGTGCTGGAGGCGCGGCGCAGATCACTGCTGGCGGGCTACATCTTTCCGTCGTCGCTGGCCCGGAAGGTCCGCGCAACCTATCCCCATCTGGAAGACGCGCAGGTGCGGATGGTGATCGAAAGCCTGCGCAGCTTCTTCCTCATCAGCCAGCGCGCCCACGGGCGCATGGTGGCGATGCCGAGCCAGGCGGTGGACGTGGCCTGGCATGAGTTCATCCTCTTCACGCGGGGCTATCAGCGCTTCTGCAGCCGCTGCCTGGGGCGCTTCCTCCATCACACGCCGGCACAGAACATGGCCTCTGTCGGTGTTGCCCGTCAGGGGCTGCAGCGGGCGTGGTTCCATGCCTGCGCGCTGGAGGGGATCAATCCGAAGCAGCCGGCGCGGCTGCCCCGGTTATTTGCGATCGATGCGCTGCTGGCGATCCCCGACGGGTTTCGTTACCAGCTCAATTGCGTCAAGGACGGAAGTGGCGCGGGCGATTCGTTCTGCGCGTCGGATCTCGGCTGTGGCTCGTCCGACGGCTGCGGGGGCGATGGCGGCGGGGATGGAGATGGATGCGGGGGTGACGGCGGAGGCGGCTGCGGCGGGGGCGACTGACCCCGCCGGCGCCGGCTGCCGGGGTGTTCAGAGGAAGCGGTCGAGCATCTTCTTGCTGTGGGCGTCGAGGGCGTAGCGGTCGCGGATCAGGAAGTGGATGCCGCGGCTGTCGGCGATGAGCAGGGCTGGCCGCACCAGCCGGCGGATGTCTTCCTCGCCCTTGAGCACCAGGCTGGTGGGGCCGCGGTCGGTGTCCACTTCCCAGGTGCTGGGGGTGGCATAGCTGGAAACCGAGCGGATGCGCTCGATCACCGGCATGAACTCGCGGGTGGAAAGATCGGCTTCGAGCACTTCGCGGCTGGCCGGCGAGAGATCGGCGATGCGGGTGATCCAGGCGACTTCCTCGCCCTCGGCGTTGACGAGGCCGATGCCTTCGGTTGGCGCCGCGATGGGGAAGGAGCGGACCGGATTGACCTGCTGGCGGGTGCCGTCGGGCGCCACGTGGACGAGCTGACCGAAGCTGTTGCGTTCGAGAATGATGGCGTGGGTCATGGCGGGCCTCAGGCGTTGGCGTGTTCGCGGTGCTGCGGGACGATGGGCTTGTCGGCGCCGATGGCGTCGTCGTCGAGCTTGCGCGTCTGGGCTTCGTAAAGGCGGAAGTAGGCGCCCTGTTTTTCCATCAGCGCGTCGTGGTTGCCGATCTCGACGATCTGGCCCCGGTCGAGCACCACCAGGCGGTCGGCCTTGCGCAGCGTCGACAGGCGGTGGGCGATCGCGATGGTGGTGCGACCGCGGATGAGGTTTTCGAGGGCGGCCTGGATTTCCATTTCGGTTTCGGTATCGACGGCCGAGGTGGCTTCGTCGAGGATCAGGATGCGCGGGTCGATCAAGAGCGCGCGGGCGATGGAGATCCGCTGGCGCTCGCCACCGGATAGCGCCTGGCCGCGCTCACCCACCAGCGAGTCGTAGCCATGGGGCAGACGCATGATGAAGTCGTGGGCGTGGGCCGCGCGGGCGGCGGAGATGATCTCGTCGCGGGTGGCGTCGGGCTTGCCGTAGGCGATGTTCTCGGCAATGGTGCCGAAGAACAGGAAGGGCTCCTGGAGCACCAGGCCGATGTTGCGGCGGTATTCGGACACCGGCACCGCGCGCACGTCGATGCCTTCGATGCGGATCGAGCCGTCGGTTACGTCGTAGAAGCGGCAGATCAGGTTGACCAGGGTGCTCTTGCCCGAGCCGGAATGGCCGACCAGGCCGATCATCTCGCCGGGCTGGATCGACAGGTCGATGCCACGCAGGATGGTGCGGTTGCCGTGGCGGAAGCCGACCTTGCGGCATTCGATGGCGCCGGTGACGGCGGGCAGGTGCTGGGGCTTGGTGGGCTCGGGCACGCTGGAGACGTGGTCGAGGATGTCGAAGATGCGCTTGGCGCCGGCGGCGGCCTTCTGGGTGAAGGACACGATGCGGCTCATGGAATCGAGCCGGGTGTAGAAGCGCGAGATGTAGGTGAGGAAGGCGGTGAGCACGCCGACGGTGATCGACTTGCCGGCCACCAGCCAGATGCCGAAACCCCACACGATGAGCAGGCCGACTTCGGTGGCCAGGGTGACGGTGGGCGAGAACACCGACCAGATGCGATTGACCCGGTCGTTCACCTGAAGGTTGCGCATGTTGGCATCCTTGAAGCGATTGACCTCGCGCTTTTCCTGGGCGAAGGCCTTGACGACGCGGATGCCGGGGATGGTGTCGGCGAGCACGCTGGTGACTTCGGACCACACCCGGTCGACCTGCTCGAAACCGTAGCGCAGGCGGTCGCGCACGGCGTGGATCAGCCAGGCGATGAAGGGCAGCGGCACCAGCGTGACGACGGCCAGCCAGGGGTTGATCGAGATGAGGATCGCCGCGGTCATGGTGATCATCAGCACGTCGGTGGCGAAATCCAGCAGCTGCAGCGACAGGAACAGGGTGATCCGGTCGGTCTCGGCGCCGATCCGCGACATCAGGTCGCCGGTGCGCTTGCCGCCGAAGTATTCGAGCGACAGGCCCTGCAGGTGCTCATAGGTGGTGATCCGCAGGTCGGCGCCGATGCGTTCGCTTGCCAGGGCGAGGATGTAGGTCTTGGCCCAGCCGAGGCTCCAGGCCACCATCGCGGCGGCGAAGAGGCCGCCGAGCAGCATCATGACCTTGTGGGTGTCGATGGGGATGCCGTTCTGGAAGGGGATCAGCACCTCGTCCATCAGCGGCATGGTGAGGTAGGGCGGCACCAGGGTGGCACCGGTGGACAGCAGCGTGAGGATGAAGCCGGCCAGCAGCTGACCCTTGTACGGCCGGGCGAAGCGCCACAGGCGCAGCAGCGTCCAGGTGGACGGCGGGGTGTGGATCTCCCGGGCGCAGGTGGGGCATTCGTCGGTGCCCGGCGGCAGCGGCGCGTCGCAGGTGGGGCAGGTGAGGGGCTCGGGCGGGGCCGGCTGGCGGCCTGCCAGCACGCATTCGAGCTGGGCCTTGAAGCGGTCGGCCAGGTTGTGGGCGGCCGGGTCGAGAGCCAGGGTGAAGCGCCAGCCATCAAGCTTTGCGGTGGCGTCGATCAGGTCGAGGCTGGCGACGCCGGCCTGATCCCGATGACGCAGCACCATGCCGTCGCGGAATTCCCACGACCGCCAGTCCTGCGCGTCGTGATCCCAGCCGAGGAGCCGCTTCGAGGTGAGCGCGACGAGGCCGCTGCGAAACTGCATGCGGGTGTCGAGGTCGAGGGCGAGGCTGGCGAGCACCTTCTCGTCCGGCGCCAGGGCGGCGTCGAGGCGGGGGCGCCAGACGTCGGGTACGGCGGGCCCCAGGTAGTCGGAATAGGCGGAGGCGGCGTGAACGTGGGGGGAGGACTCGGAATTCATCTCTGGGGACGCGATAAGGCCACAGCAAACGGCCGGCGTAGGGCAAAATTGCGCTCGAAGTTTACTGACTCGTTACAAGCGCGTATACCCGCATCGGGGCGTGGCTGCCCCACGTTGCGAATATTTTTGCGGTCGGTAATCCGGTTTGGCGTTGGCTGCGTTATGTCCGGATCAGGCCCGAATTTGAAAGCCCTGCCTGCACGTTCGTTATCTCCACACCTTGCCCATGACCAACAAAACGATCGACTTCCTCAATATCCTCCATCTGCGTGGGCCGAACATCTGGACCTACCGCTCGGTTCTTGAAGCATGGGTCGATATCCACGACCTGGAAGATTGCCCGTCCAACGTCATCCCCGGCCTGCCCGACCGCCTCACCAAGATGTTGCCGACGCTGATCGAACACCGCTGCAGCATCGGTGAGCGGGGTGGCTTCGTCAAACGCCTGCACGATGGCACCTGGCCTGGTCACATCCTCGAACACGTCACCCTCGAACTGCAGAACCTCGCCGGGATGTCCGGCGGCTTTGGCAAGGCCCGTGAGACCTCCGAGCGCGGGGTTTACAAGGTTGTCATCCGCGCCTGGCAAAAAGATGTGTCGCTGGCTGCTCTCAACATGGGCCGCGACCTGCTGATGGCCGCCATCGAGGATCGCCCCTACGACGTGGACGCAGCCGTCGCCAAACTGCGCGACCTGGTGGACGACTACATGCTCGGCCCCAGCACCCGCTGCATCGTCGAGGCCGCGGCCGACAAGGATCGCCGCATCCCCTACATCCGCCTGCTGGCCGAGGCCAACCTCGTGCAGCTGGGCTACGGCGCGCGCCAGCGCCGCATCTGGACGGCCGAGACCGACCGCACCCCGGCCATTGCCGAGAGCATCGCCAGCGAGAAGGATCTCACCAAGACCCTGCTGTCCTCCTGCGGCGTGCCGGTGCCGGAAGGCGAGGTGGTCGCCAGCGTCGAGGAAGCGATCTCCGCGGCCGAGGACATCGGCTACCCGGTGGTGGTCAAGCCCACCGACGGCAACCATGCCCGCGGCGTGTTCACCAACATCATGACCGCCGAAGAAGTCGCCGCGGCCTTCCCGCTGGCGGCGGCCGAGGGCTCCGAGGTGATGGTCGAGCGCTTCATCAAGGGCACCGAGCACCGCATCCTGGTGGTGGGCGGCAAGATGGTCGCCGCCAACATGGGCGAGGCGGTGTCGGTGATCGGCGACGGCAAGTCCACGATCGACGAGCTCATCGAGACCCAGATCAACACTGACCCGCGCCGCGGCGTGGAGCACGAGTTCCCGCTGTACGTCATCAGCCTCGATCGCTTCCCGGCCGCCAAGATGGAAGTCGAGCGCCAGGGCTTCACCGGCAGCTCGGTGCCGCCGGAAGGCCACGAGGTGATGATCGTCCGCACCAGCAACATGGCCTTCGACGTGACCGACGAGGTGCACCCCGACACCGCCGAGCTGGCCTGTCTGGCCGCCCGCATCGTCGGCCTCGACATCGCCGGCATCGATCTGGTGTGCGAGGACATCTCCAAGCCGCTGGACGTGCAGCGCGGCGCCATTGTCGAAGTCAACGCCGGCCCGGGCCTGCTGATGCACATCAAGCCGGCCGTCGGCCAGCCGCGTCCGGTGGGCGAGGCCATCGTCGCGCACCTGTTCGAGAAGGACGAGGACTCCCGCATCCCGGTGGTCGGCGTCACCGGCAGCCGCGGCAAGACGCCGGTGGCCCGCCTGATCGCCCATCTGCTGCGCCTGTCCGGCCAGTACACCGGCCTCGCCTGCAGCGAGGGCGTGTTCCTCGATGGCCGTCAGGTCGAAACGCCCGAAGGCTCCAACTGGGACGCCGCCGAGCGCGTGCTGATGAACCGCTCCGTCGAGGCCGCGGTGTTCGAGAACAGCTGCCGCAGCATCCTCTCCGACGGCACGGTGTACGACCGCTGCCTGGTGGGCGTGGTCACCAACGTCGATCCCGAGATGCACTTCGGCGAGTTCTACATCGACTCCGCCGAGAAGGTCTGGAACGTCTTCCGTACCCAGATCGATCTGGTGCTGTCCTACGGTGTCGCGGTGCTCAACGCCGAAGACCCGGCGGTGGTCGAGATGGCCCCGCTGTCCGACGGCGAGGTGATCTTCTATGGCGTGGATGGCAACAACGAAGCCATCGTCGCCGCCCGTGCCGAAGGCAAGCGCGCGGTGTTCGTGAAGGACGGCGCGATCGTCCTCGCCACGGGTGCCGAGGAAGTGCCGGTGGCCCGTCTGGCCCGCATCGCCATGCTGGCGAACGGTGCCGGCGACAAGCCGGGCGTGCTGTCCAACCTGCTGGGTGCGGTGGCTGGCGCGTGGGCGCTGGGCGTGGCGCCGGACATCATCCGCGCCGGCGTCAAGCCCTACGACCCGACCGCACCGCTGCGCGCCGACTGAACCCGGCCGGGCATTCGAGATACGCGGCCGCCGGCATGGCGGCCGCCAGAACAAAGAGACAAGGACAGTCATCCATGGAAGTTTCCCGCATCCGTGCGCTGCGCGGCCCCAACCTGTGGAGCCGGCACACCGCGATCGAAGCCATCGTGTCGTGCACCGAAAGCGAACGTGACATCGATTCCATCCCCGGCTACGAGCCGCGCCTGCGCAACCTGTTTCCCGAAATGGGCTTCCTCGAGACCGACGGCCATCAGGGCTCGATCTCCATGGCCCAGGCGCTGGAACTCGCCGCCCTCGGCCTGCAGGCCTGCGCCGGTTGCCCGGTGACCTTCAGCCGCACCGCTGCCACCCTCGAGAAGGGCGTGTATCAGGTGGTGGTGGAATACACCGAAGAGAAGGTCGGCCGGCTGGCCTTTGAGCTGGCGATGGAGCTCATCCGCGCCGCGGCCACCGAAGACGGCGTGTTCGATCTGGCCGGCGCGCTGGCCCGCCTCCAGGAGCTCGACGAGGACGTGCGCCTCGGCCCCTCCACCGGTTCCATCGTCCAGGCGGCCGTGGCCCGGGGCATTCCGTACCGCCGCCTGACCGAAGGCAGCCTCGTGCAGTTTGGCTGGGGCAGCAAGCAGCGCCGCATCCAGGCCGCCGAGACCGACCTGACCAGCGCCGTGGCCGAAGCCATCGCCCAGGACAAGGAGCTCACCAAGACCCTGCTGCGCGCCGCTGGCGTGCCGGTGCCGCTGGGCCGCTCGGTCAGTGACGCCGAAGACGCCTGGCTCGCCGCCCGCGAGATCGGCGGCCTCGTGGTGGTCAAGCCCCGCGACGGCAACCAGGGCAAGGGCGTGGCGGTCAAGCTGCGCACCAAGGAAGAAGTCCAGGCGGCCTTCAAGGTGGCCTACGAGATCAGCGACGACGTGATGGTCGAGCGCTATCTGCCGGGCCACGATTACCGCTTCCTGGTGATCGGCGACAAACTGGTGGCCGCGGCCCGCCGCGAGCCGCCGCTGGTGATCGGCGACGGCAAGCTGACCATCCGCCAGCTGGTCGAGAAGGTGAACGCCGATCCGCGCCGCGGCACCGGCCACGCCACCTCGCTCACCAAGATCCGCTTCGACGAGATCGCCATCGCCACCCTCGAGAAGCAGGGCTTCAGCGCCGAATCCGTGCCGCCCAAGGGCAAGCGGGTGATCCTGCGCAACAACGCCAACCTGTCCACCGGCGGCACCGCCACCGACGTGACCGACGACGTCCACCCGGAAGTCGCCGAGCGGGCCATCGCCGCGGCCAAGAACATCGGTCTCGACATCTGCGGCGTGGACGTGGTGTGCGAGAACGTGCTCGAGCCCCTCGAAGCCCAGAGCGGCGGCATCGTCGAATGCAACGCCGCACCGGGCCTGCGGATGCACCTCCAGCCGTCGTACGGCAAGGGGCGTCCGGTGGGCGAGGCGATCATCGCCAACATGTTCAAGCCCGGCGAAAACGGCCGGATTCCGGTGGTCGCCGTGGCCGGCACCAACGGCAAGACGACCACCGTACGCCTCACCGCCCACCTGCTGGGCGTCGCGGGCAACACCGTGGGCATGACCAACTCCGACGGCGTGTACGTGGGCAAGCGGCGCATCGACACCGGCGACTGTTCCGGCCCGCGCAGCGCCCGCAACATCCTGATGCACCCGGATGTGGACGCCGCGGTGTTCGAGACCGCCCGGGGCGGTGTGCTCCGCGAAGGCCTCGCCTTCGACCGCTGCGACGTGGCGGTGGTGACCAACATCGGCATGGGCGACCACCTGGGCCTGTCGTACATCAGCACGGTGGAAGACCTGGCCGTGGTGAAGCGCGTGATCGTCCAGAACGTGGCGCCCCACGGCACCGCGGTGCTCAACGCGGCCGACCCGATGGTCGTCAAGATGGCCGGCGCGTGCCCCGGCGCGGTGATGTTCTTCGCGGCCGATCCGGCCAACCACGTGCTCGCCACCCACCGCGCCCAGGGGCGCAAGGTGGTGTTCGTGGATGGCGGCGACATCGTCGCCTTCGAGGGCGGCGAGAAGTTCCGCGTGCAGCTGGCGGGCATCCCGATCACCCGCAACGGCACCATCAGCTTCCAGATCGAGAACGCGATGGCCTCGCTGGCCGCCGGCTGGGCGCTGGGCCTGGATGTGGAGACCATCCGCAAGGGCATGGCGACCTTCGTGAACGACGCCGCCACCGCGCCGGGCCGCTTCAACGTGTTCGACTACAAGGGCGCCACCCTGATCGCCGACTACGGCCACAACCCGGACGCGATCCTGGCGCTGGTGCAGGCCGTCGAGAGCATGCCGGCCAAGCGTCGCTCGGTGGTGATCAGCGGCGCCGGCGACCGCCGTGACGAGGACATCCGCGAGCAGACCCGCATCCTCGGCAAGGTGTTCGACGACGTGGTGCTGTACCAGGATGAATGCCAGCGCGGCCGGGCCGACGGCGAGGTGCTGGCGCTGCTCCGCCAGGGCCTCGAAGGCGCGCCGCGCACCCGCGACGTGTGCGAGATCCGCGGCGAGTTCCTGGCCATCGACACCGCGCTGGGCCGGCTTGGTGACGGCGACCTGTGCCTGATCCTGATCGACCAGGTGGAGGAAGCGCTGGAGCACATCGCCAAGCGCATCGCCGAGCTGGGGTAACCGCCCGGGATTGTTGCTGATCTGGCAACAATCCCGCGCTGATTGTTGCACTCAGCGGTCGGGTTTCACGCAAGCACCGGTTTTACGCAAAAGCCTTCTGCCAGTTGGTGGAAGGCTTTTGTGCGTTCACGGCGCTGATCCGTCGTCCAGCCGAGCTCGTCGGCCAGGATGGCGGCGACCGGATCGGCGGCTTCGATGGCGGCCCGGGCGTCGGTGAACAGCGCCCGGTGACGGCGGGCGAGGATGTCCTCCACGTCCCGCGCCAGCTCGAAGCGGACGGCGTGGCGCACCTCGGCCTCGGTGAGCGTCAGCCGCGGGTGGAGCGTCACGCCGGCACCGGGCAGGGCGTCGGCCAGCGGACGGTCGGTGCCGAGCACGTCGTCGGACGGCCCGGCGGTGGCGCCGTGGAGGTGCAGCGTGGCCGTAGTGCTGGGGCGACGGGGCAGGCGGGCGACGGCCTCTGCCTGATCGACGATCTGCCGGGCCATGTGGCGGTAGGTCGTCCATTTGCCGCCTGCCACCGACACCAGCCCGGTGGGCGATGTACGGATCACGTGCTCCCGCGACAGCGCCGCGGTGCTGCCGCCCTGTCCGGCGCCGATCAGCGGGCGCAGCCCGGCAAAGCCGCTGCGCACGTCGGCCCGGGTGGGGGCGCGGCTCAGGTAGCGGCCTGCGGTGGCGAGGATGAAGTCGATCTCGGCGTCGAGCGGCAGGGGCTCCAGCGGGGTGTCGCGGCGCGGGGTGTCGGTGGTGCCGAGCAGCACCTTGCCCTGCCAGGGGATCGCGAACAGCACGCGGCCGTCGGGGGTCTGGGGGATCAGCAGCGCGGTGTCGGCGG